>CAMQOJ010000429.1 GCA_947003375.1 uncultured Lachnospiraceae bacterium | reverse complement strand
TACATGTCCAGCATGCTTTCTGTGTTAAAATCTCCCGCCATATCTATCTCCTTTCCTGGGTGCGCAGGCAGCGCACTTTAATCTCTTAGCTGCCGATCAGATCAGGTTCAGCTTCTTCATCGCCTGCTCGAACCGCTCCTGATCGATGGGCTTGCCGGAGTATATGGTGCACCCCAGTTCAAACGCCATCTTCACGTTCTTCTCCTCGTTCAGGGCAGTGGTCATGATGACCTTCACCGCCTTGTCCGCCGGAATGTTCCTCTCCTTCTCCAGATTGCGGATGCCCATCAGCGCCTGATACCCGTCCATCACGGGCATCATGATGTCAAGGCAGACCAGGTCGTAGGGCTCCTTGTCCTCCAGGGCCATCAGAAACGCGTCCACGGCCTCCATGCCGTCCACCGTCACATCACACTCACCGTACTTCGCAAGAAAGCTTGCCATAAATTTCCTTGTCGCGAAATCATCCTCCGCCAGCAGAATCTTCATGTCTTTTCTCCTTTACATTTTATTCAATAACGCGTATGTCCTCTGGGCGATGTCCGTCAGCTTCTCCTGATATTCCACCGCCCCCAGGTCATATGCGACCTTCGGCATCCCATAGACCACGCAGGTGGATTCGTCCTGGCCGATTGTCCTGGCCCCCGCCTTGCGCATGGCCAGCAGCCCCTTCGCGCCGTCTCCGCCCATCCCTGTCAGGATGATGCCCACCGCGTCAGGCCCCGCCGCCTTGGCCACGGAGTCGAACAGCACCTCCACGGAGGGACAGTGCCCGTTCACCCTGGGCCCGGGCTTGATCTCCACCTGGTAGCTCCCGCCCACCTTCACCAGCCTCATGTGCCTGTCGCCTCCGGGGGCTATCAGCATATGTCCGGGCAGCACCCTGTCCCCGGTCTCCGCCTCCTTGACGCGGATCTGGCACTCGTCGTCCAGCCTCTTTGCGTACATCTGCGTGAATCCCGGCGGCATGTGCTGTACACAGACGATTCCCGGAATGTCCGTGCCGAACTGCCGCACCACGGCGGAGGTGGCCTCCGTCCCCCCCGTGGAGGCGCCGATCGCCACCACCAGATTCCTGCCTTTTACAGCCATTCGCTCCGGGTTCGCGTGGTTCAGCATCACCGATTTCTTGATATTGCTGATTCTGGCGCTGGAGGCTATCTTTATCTTTACCAGAAGCTCGTTGCGGACGAAGTCCTCCAACTGCTTCCTGCTGGACACCGCGGGCTTGGCCACGAAGTCCACCGCCCCCGCGTTCATGGCGTCGAACACCTTGTCGCTCAGGGAGCTGATCACCACCACGGGAAGCGGGTACTGGGGCATGAGCTTTCGCAGGAACTCGATTCCGTTCATCCTGGGCAGCTCGATGTCCAGCGTCATCACATCCGGCTTCAGGGCCAGGATCGCGTCCCTGGCCTCAAAGGGGTCCCTGGCCGTCCCCACCACCTGTATCGCCGGATCCCTGCCCAGATTCTGGACCAGCAGTTCCCGGAACACGATGGAATCATCCACTATCAAAACCTTAATCGGCAGCATATATCACCCTGTCCCCCTCTTTGCTTTTCTATCCATTTCTTATCGCAATTATCTTTATCCCAATTATCTGTTACGGCTCCTGCTCCCTGGCTCATTTCCGGAAAATGGAGGGCTGGATGATCTGGAACGGCGTACTGTTCCTGTCGATGGTCTCCGTGGTCCCGATGAACAGATAGCCCCCGGGCTCCAGCGCGTCATAGACCTTCTGCACCAGCTCCCGCTTCGTCTTGTCGTCGAAATATATCATCACGTTCCGCAGGAATACGGTATGCATTTTCCGCCGGAAGGGGAACGGATCCATGAGGTTGAACTGCCGGAAGATGACCTCGTTCTTCAGCTCCTGCTTCACCTGATACTGGGTGCCTCCCGCAAGCTTATGGAAGAACTTCTTCCTCCAGTGCTCCGGGATATTCTTGAGCTGTTCGTCCGAGTAGATTCCCGCCATGGCCTTCTGCAGCACCTTGGTGGAGATATCCGTGGCCAGCACCTTGGTGTCCCACTGGCTGTGCTCCATCCCGAAGAAATCCGCCAGCACCATGGCTATCATATAGGGCTCCTCCCCGGAGGAAGCCGCGCCGCACCAGATCCGCAGATCCTTCCTCGCCGCCTCCTTCTGGCGCAGCCAGGGGAGCACCTGGCTCTTGAAGAAGTCGAAATGCTCGAATTCCCGCATGAAATATGTATGATTGGTGGTGAGGAAGTTCACCAGCATCTTCTCCTGATTGCCCGTGGTATCATGCTCCACAGCGTTCATGAATTCATCGAATGTCTTCCAGCCGCCCCTCTTAATATAATTCTCCAGCCGCCCGTTTACAATGACCTTTTTCTGGTAAAGGTCGATTCCGTAGCGCTGCTTCATATGAGAGGCGATCCGTATAAATTCCTCATCCTTGATCACAGTTCATCCCACCTCCTGCCCCGTGGCCTGCACGGGCGCTCACATTCTTATACTACATAACGCTGAATACTGCCTGATGTGCAGTATAATATTGCTGTACGTCAATAAATCTATGTCCGCCCTCCCGCCTCAGCATAGCTGCCGGGATATCTTGCGGCATATCCGGAAAATATCCGGATTGAACTTTATCCCCGCCTCCCCCTCCAGGATCCGGAAGGCCTCTTCCCTGCTGTAGTGCTTCTTGTCCGTCAGGGCGCAGTAGGCCTGCACGATGGATACGATCTGCGCCGCCAGGGGAATGGCCTCCCCCGCAAGCCCCTCCGGATATCCGCTGCCGTCCCAGTTCTCGTGATGGTAATGGGCGATGTCCACGGCCATGCGGACGAAGTCATTGTAGTCGCTGCCCACATGCAGATCGCTCAGGAGCTTTGCGCCGATGGAGGTATGGGTCTGGACGATCGCCATCTCCCCTGCGTCCAGCGCCTCCGCCTTGCGCAAAAGCTCCAGCGGGATTCCGATATTGCCGATGTCGCACAGCGGCGCCGCCAGCTCCACGGTATCGATGCAGGCATCGGAAATCTTATCCTCGAACAGCGGGGAAAGCTGCATCCCCTGGGCCAGAATCCTGCAGTTCTCCTTCAGGCGCTCTATATGCTCCCCCCGGTAACAGGAATTCCTGGCGGCGATTCCCGCCAGGGCGTACAATACGTCCTTCTTCTCCTGCTCGATCTGCTTCAGCTGCTCGCTCAGGGAGGCGTGGAGCCTGTGGTTCATCTCCTCCAGCTCCCTGCTGGCCTCATAGAGGCGCAGGTGCACCCCCACCCTGGCCTGGACCACCTCCGGGAAGAAGGGTTTCGTGATATAGTCCGCCCCGCCCAGTGAAAAGCCCTCAATGATATCTTTCGGATTATCGTATGCGGAAATGAAGATAATCGGGATATTTTTTGTCTTTTTATCGTTCTTCAACGCCCTGCACAGCTCATAGCCGTCCATTCCCGGCATGGAGATGTCGGACAGGATCAGCCGGGGGCGCGCCTCCCCGATCAGCCGCAGCGCTTCTTCCCCGCTGGCCGCCGCCACGGGACGGCAGCCCATGTCCTGAATGATCTCCTCCAGGATGCATCTGTTCACTTCCAGATCGTCCACAATGAGAATCCTGGCCGCGCCTTTGTCCGCGTGCTCCATCCCCGGCACCTCCCTGCCTGCAGCCTCCCTGCTCTTCCTCAAATGTCAGACGCCGCGTCCGCGTCCCGGGCGGCCCCGCCCTGACCCAGGCTGCTCTGGTACAGCCTGTCGAATTCCGCGGCCGTCTTCTCGTAGTCCCCCTTCTGGATCGCCATCTTCAGCCGCAGGGCCATGCGCTTGATGTCCGGCGGCGCGTCCGCGGTGAGCTGCCTCACCGTCTCCATGAACATCTCCGCCTTCTCCAGGTTCTCCATCTCCACGCTCAGAATCAGCTTCGACAGATTCTTCTTCAGCGCCTCCCTGTTGGCGGGAGTGCCGTAACGCTTCAGCGCCTGGCCGTCCTCCTCATCGGCATCTGTATGGGCCATGCCGGAAAACGCTGCTTCAACGTCGTCCGCAGGGGCACTGGGGGCCGTCTCCTCCCCGCAGTCCTCCACCCATATGGAGAATGAAAAGCTGCTGCCGCCGCCCTTCCTGCTCTCCACATCGATGCCGCCTCCCATGAGCTCCACCAGCTGCCTGCAGATGTTCAGGCCAAGGCCTGTGCCGCCGTACTTCCTGGAGATGGAGGCGTCCACCTG
>CAMQOJ010000428.1 GCA_947003375.1 uncultured Lachnospiraceae bacterium | reverse complement strand
CCCTATTCCGTGATGTGCGCCATGCAGGAACAGAAGTGCCGCGCCTGCTGGAAGAGGACATCGGCGGCGGAATCGTGCTCGTGGGAATCGCTTATGATGCCAGGAAGAAAGCACATGGCTGCGTGATTGAAAAAATCTGAAAAACGAAAAACAGCGAATTTAGGCCTTGATAAAGCACAATCCTGGTGGTAAAATAGTTTGAAATTCAAACTAAAATCACTGGGAGATGCATCAATTATGAATAGTTTCAGGAAAATTTACTGTAGGACATTCCAGCTCTGCTTTCGGATGGCTCTTCCCATCCTGCCATACAGGGAGCCGGAAATCCTGGAGAACATGGAAGACCTAGGCCGCGTCCTGGCCCAAAAGGGAAAAAAGAGCGTCCTGATCGTCACGGACAAAGGGATTTCCGGCCTGGGGCTGTTGAAGCCTCTGACAGACGCCCTGGAGCAGGCGGGCGTGTCCTATGCCATCTACGACGATACCGTACAGAACCCTACGATCCACAATGTGGAGCAGGCGCTAGAAGCCTACATTGCCAACCATTGCGACGCCATCATCGCTTTCGGCGGCGGTTCCTCCATAGACTGTGCCAAGGCGGCAGGGGCGAGGGTCGCGAAGCCCAGGCAATCTGTACAGAAGATGCGGGGGCTCCTGAAGATACACAGAAAGCTGCCCACGCTGGTGGCGATTCCCACTACCGCCGGGACGGGGAGCGAGACCACGCTGGCGGCTGTGATTACGGATTCCGACACCCACCACAAATATCCAATCAATGATTTCGTGCTGATTCCCCGCTATGCCGTGCTGGACTACCATGTGACCACCGGCCTGCCCAGGCAGATTACGGCCACCACCGGGATGGACGCGCTGACCCATGCGGTGGAAGCCTACATCGGAGGCAGCACCACAAAGCTGACCCGCAGGATGGCAGAAGAGGCGGTGCGCCGGATCCATGCCGATCTGAAAAGGGCCTACGACGACGGCAGCGACGCAAAAGCGCGGGAGAGCATGCTGCGTGCCGCCTATTGCGCGGGGATTGCTTTCACCCGCTCCTATGTGGGCTATGTCCATGGGGTGGCCCATTCGCTGGGCGGGCGCTACGGCATCCCCCACGGGCTGGCAAATGCGGTGATCCTGCCCTATTTTCTGGAGGAGTACGGCGAAAGCTGCGAGAAGCGCCTGGGAAAGCTGGCCAGAATCTGCGGGATCGCTCCTGGGGAAGCGGATGACCATGCCGCTTCGTCGCAGTTCATCCAATGGGTGAAGGACATGAACCGCTCCATGGAAATCCCGGAGAAGCTGGAGGGCATCCAGGAGGAAGACATCCGCCGGATGGCGGCCCATGCGGACAGGGAAAGCAATCCCCTCTATCCCGTGCCGCGGCTGATGGACGCTAAGGAGCTGGCCGCCATGTACCGGAAAATCGCGGCGCAGGGGGATGCGTATTCCCGGAGGGCGAATGGATTGGCTGCGGAAAGGAAACAGGAGAAATGGAAATCAGCGATATCATAAAAAGACAGAGGGCATATTTCGACACAGGGGCCACAAGGGACGTGGGGGCAAGGCTCTCGGCGCTGAAGCGTCTCGGGCAGGCAATCCGCGTCCATGGGCAGCAGCTTTGCAGCGCCATGGAGCAGGATCTGGGGAAGAGCGCCAGCGAATCCTACATGTGTGAGGTGGGGCTTACCTTAAGCGAGCTTTCCTATCAGAGGAAGCATCTGAAGAGATGGGCCAGGCTTAAATATCGGGGCACGGATCTGACCAATTTCCACGGCAGGAGCTTTTCCCTGCGGGAGCCTTACGGCTGTGTATTGGTGATGTCCCCCTGGAACTACCCTTTCCTGCTATGCGTGGAGCCCATGATCGGAGCCATCGCGGCGGGGAACTGCTGTGTGCTTAAGCCATCCGCCTACTCTCCGGCCACTTCGGCCGCTATCCGGGAGCTGGTGCAGGAAGTCTTTCCGCAGGAGTATGTGGCCGTAGTGGAAGGGGGCCGGGCGGAGAACAGCGCCCTGCTGGAGGAGCGGTTCGACTATATCTTCTTCACCGGCGGCGTGACGGTGGGAAAGCTGGTGATGGAAAAGGCGGCTGCCCACCTGACGCCGGTGACACTGGAGCTGGGCGGGAAGAGCCCCTGCATCGTGGACAGGACGGCGGATTTGAAGCTGGCGGCAGCCAGAATCGCTTTCGGAAAATATCTGAATTGCGGCCAGACCTGTGTGGCGCCGGATTATCTGTTGATTGAGGGCAGCGTGAAAGAGGCCTTCCTGGAGCAGTTCATTCGGACGGTGAAGCGGATGTACGGGGAGAAGCCGCTGGAGAATGGGGATTATGGGAAAATCGTCAACCGGAAGCATTTCGACAGGCTGCAGGGGCTGATGAATCCGGAAAAGCTTATATACGGAGGCGAGGCGGATCCGGAGAGACTGCGGATTGCGCCTGCAGTGATGGACAATGTGACCGGGGAGGACGCCGTGATGCAGGAGGAGATTTTCGGGCCCATCCTGCCGGTGCTTACCTTTGATGAAATCGGGCAGGCCTTTGACTTTGTGCGGGGGAGGGAGAAGCCGCTGGCGGCCTATCTGTTTACAGAGAATAAAAATACGGAAAAACGATTCCTGGAAACGGTTTCCTTTGGAGGCGGCTGCGTGAATGACACCATCATGCATCTGGCCACTTCCCGGATGGGCTTCGGGGGCGTGGGGAACAGCGGAATGGGCTCCTATCATGGGCGAAAGAGCTTCGAGACCTTTACCCATGAGAAAAACGTCCTGAAAAAATACGGCTGGATCGACATGCCTTTGCGCTACCAGCCCTATAACGGGAAAAAAGACAGACTGATCCGCATGTTCCTGAAATGACAGCTTGGGATTATGACACAGGAAAAACAGGATAACGAGACCTTCAAGAGCCGGGATGACGTGCTGACGCTCCTGATGCACCTGGGATACCTTACCTGGAATGAGGAGGAGAGCACGGCGCATGTCCCGAATGAGGAAGTGAGGGAAGCGTTCCAGCAGATTCTGGAGGGGACGGGAGCAAGCAGGAAATGGATGGAGCTGCTGGGACGCTCCAAAAAGCTTCTGGGGGACACCATCGCGGGAGATGCGCAGGCAGTGGCAAAGGCAATTACAGAGACAATTGCCTTGAGCCATAGAAGAGATACGGGATTCACAGTACGCCCCACCAATGGAACAAGTCGTCCGAGGGAGCAATCCGGCAGGTGAAAGAGCGCAATTACCCTGCCGTATTGAAGGACTATGGCGGCGAGATTGTGCTGGTGGGAATCGCTTATGATGCCAGAAAGAAAGCACATAGCTGCGTGATTGAAAGGGTCTGAATAACGAATCTGGCAACGGAGGCTATTAAGGATGGAACAATGGCGTAAAATTTCACTGATAGGTATTCTTTTAGGCAACTGTGCATTGCTTAACGATTAAAAAAAGACCTATAGGGAGGAAAGCAATGAGCATAAAGACTGACAGATGCAGCGGGAGCAGCTTGGCGCTGGCGGAGCGGATACAGGAGAAGCTGGAAAGGATTGTCCGGGAAAAGAAAACCACGGCGGCCTGTGCCGCAGTCTGCGGGCCGGAAGGGCTCCTGGCGGCGGCCTGTGCCGGCACAAGGGGATTCGATGACAGCCCGGCCCGGGTGGATGACCTATATAACGTAGGCTCTGTCTCCAAAATCTATGTGACGGCGGCTGTCATGAAGCTGGTGCAGGAGGGAAGGATATCCCTGGACGAACCGGTGCGCAGATACCTGCCGGACTGGAGGATGGCGGACGAAAGATGCGGGGAGATCACCGTCCGGATGCTCCTGAACCACTCTTCCGGAATCCCGGGGACGAACCTCCACGATTATCTTGACCTGGAGGAAGAGGAGGAGCTTTATACGGGAAAATACCGGAACACACCGGCATACTGGCAGACAGTGAAGCTGCGGGCCAGGCCGGGCAGCTTTTCCAGCTACGGCAATGACGGCTTCGACCTGGTGGCGGAAGTAGTGGAGGCAGTGACAGGCAAGCCCTATATCCGGTGGCTGCGGGAGCAGATAACGGGACCGGCGGGAGCCTTTTCCGCGGGAGTGGGCAGAAGGCTTGCGGAAGGGCATGTGAAGGTGGCCTGCCGAGGTGACGAGCCGGAATACTACAACTGCTTCGGCGCGGGGGCAATCCATACCACAGTGCCGGAGTGCGCCATGTTCGG
>CAMQOJ010000427.1 GCA_947003375.1 uncultured Lachnospiraceae bacterium | reverse complement strand
CAGAGGAGCAGCAGAAAAGGGCAGAGGAGCAGCAGAAAAGGGCAGAGGAGCAGCAGAAAAGGGCAGAGGAGCAGCAAAAGAGGGCAGAGGAGCAGCAGAAAAGGGCAGAAAACGCAGAGGAAAAACTCAGGGATGCAGAGGAACTTATCCGGCAATTGAAAGAACAGCAGAAAAACGGAGTATAGGAACTTTTGACCAAAATACGGCCGCATTTGCAGTCTGTCTGCAGTGCGGCCGTATCATCAGTGCTCAGGCCCTATTTGGCCTCATCGGGAAGCTCTACCCCAAGCTTCTCGGCCTGGGCAGTCAGGACATCCCTTCCGCCTCTGTCAAGCCATTCCTTCACATAGTCGTCCCACTCGTCCATGCTGCGCTCGCCTACCACGAACTTGTACAACTGCTGGATTTCATACTCGCCCAGGTTCGGAGCGATGGTGCTGGTGGAAACGGTGCTCAGGAGCCCGTCGTTGGGCCATCTGTCATAACCGGCCATGGCCTTGATGCCCTCGTTGGTCTTCTCCTTCTGCGCCTTCAGGTCAGGATCCATGTCATCGGTGACATATTCCATCTGCCACTTCAGGGTATAGCCGAAGTTCTGCCAGGTGGCAAGGGCCAGATTGGTGGTGCCATAGGTGCCGTCGAATCCCGGATGGCTGGCGTCCACGTAGCAGTAGTTGGTGCCATCGGGCAGATATTCCCTCACGTCGGCCTCATATCCCTCGTGGACCTCATTGCCGCCACCCTGGACAGTGGCGAAGTAGCTGTCGCCGCCATAGCACATGGAATCCATGATATGCAGGATCCTCATCAGCTTGCCCTGATCTCCTTCCACCTTGCTCTTGGGAATCGCCCAGAGGGGACCCGCATTGCCGCCTGCGCCTCCCTTTGCGCCGTCGGGCAGGCTGGGCAGATAAGCCCATGTCTTTGCGGCGCCGGCGAAATCGTTGTCGTTGGCCAGGGCCTGCTCATTGTAAAGGGCGCCGGAGGGATAGTTCACCATGCCCACCCTGCCTTTCAGCATATAGGCCTTGGCGCTCTCCCAGTCGATGGTGAACCAGTCGGGAGCCAGCACGTTCATGTCATAGAGCTCATGCATGAAGGTGATCCAGCCTTTGTGGGAGCCGTCCAGCATGGGGGATACCAGCTTGCCGTCCTGGGCACGGGCAGCGGGATTGCCGAACCAGGGCTGGAATCCGCCCAGGCATCCGAAACCGGTGCCGTTTCCTGCGCCTGTCATGAACCAGGTGTCGTCCTGGCCGTTTCCGTCAGGATCGTCAAAGGTGCATGCCCTTGCGTATTCCTTAAGCTCGTCCAGCGTGGTGGGCATTTCCATGTTCAGGCTCTCCAGCCAGTCCTCGCGGATCGCCAGGCCCCAGATGTCTCCGTCCTGGATGGCGTATTTGGTAAAGACAGGGATGCTTCCGTCCTCCATGGTGGTGTATTCCAGCAGAGTGGTGGTGACGAATTTGCAGGTCTGAGGCATGTAGGGATAGATTTCCGATGCGTCCACCAGCAGGCCCTGTTCGCCCAGGGTAAAGCCGTAGTCGAGGCTGGGCAGAGAGAACAGATCCGGCACATCGTCTGATGAAAATCTGGTGGAAAGGATGCTTTCCAAGTCGCCGCCGGCGGCAGTGGTCAGGGTGATCGTCACATTGAACTTCTCATTCAGCCATGCCGCGATGGGATCGTTGGCCGGAAGCTCTTCCCCATAGTTGTAGGTGAGGAACTCCAGGTCATAATGTACGCTCATGTCATCGTAGTCATACCAGCCGTCCTCGGCCAGGGTGGGATTCGCGGGCATGGTATCCGGGAACTGGATGTCCTCGAAAGCAGGCACGTTTGCGGCTGCCGCTCCCCCGGCCGCCCCGTCGTCGGGTGCTTCGCTGTCGGATGCCTCGGCTTCCTCCCCGCTGCTCTCTTCGGCGCTGTCCTGGGCCTCTTCGCCGGATTCCTCCGCGGAAGACTGCTCTTTGCTGTCTCCGGACGCTTCTTTGCCGTCGCTGCCGCAGCCGGCCAGCATGGACGCGGACATGGCCGCTGCCAGACACAGAGCCATTAGTTTCTTTCTCTTCATTACTTTATCCTCCTTTTTTTCTCTATGTTAAGCCATTGCAGACAGAACCCATTCCCGTCTGCCGGCGTAACAATCCGATGAAATCTCAGGTCAGCCTTTCACGGAACCCGTGTACATGCCATAGATGAAATACTTCTGCAGGAATGGGTACACGCACAGGATGGGCAGCACCGCCACCACCACGCTGGCCATCTTCAGGGACTGGGGCGTCATCTTCACGTAGGTGGAGACCAGGTTGTTGCTGATGTCCGTCTGGGCGGTCTGGGTCAGCAGGTTGCGGATGATGTACTGGGCCGGATAGAGATTGGAATCCCGGACATACAGCATGGTGGAGAACCAGTCGTTCCAGTGCGCCACCGCCGCGAAGAGCCCCAGCGCGCAGAGGGTGGGCTTGAGCAGGGGCAGTGCAATATAGGACAGCTTTTGCAGCTCCGATGCGCCGTCCAGCTCCGCGGAATCCATCACATCCTGGGGCAGCCCCTCCACGAACATCTTCACCACCAGCACCCCGTATGGATTGCCGAAGGCCGGGACGATGTACACCCAGAAGGTGTTGAGCAGGTGCAGCTTGCTCATCAGCAGGTATCCGGGAATCAGCCCGCCGCCCAGGATCATGGTGATGATCAGGTAGATCATCAGGGCCTTGCGGCAGGGGAAATCATAATTCGCCAGGGTATATCCCAGTATCAGCGGGAAGACCAAAGCCACCACCACGCCCAGCAGGGTGCGGATCAGGGTGATCAGCATGCCGTGCAGGAAGTTGGTCCCGGTGATGATGTATTTGTATGCGCTCAGCACGGGCTTCCTGGGAATGATGATGAAATAGTTGCGCTCCAGCATCTCCCCCTCGGAGCTTAAGGACATACCCAGTACGTAGAACAGCGGAACCACGCATATCACCAGCACCAGCACCATGATGACATTGATGACGATCTGGTATGTCCATTCCTGCCTGGACATTTTGATCCGGTTCTCCTTGGGCGTTCTGAATTTTATAGTCTCTTTTTCTGCTTTCATGTGCGTCCGGCTCCTTTCCCTAAAACATGCCGCGCCCGGCCACCTTCTTCGAGGCGGTGTTCGCGATCAGTATCAATACCAGGCTCACCACGGCCTTCATCATGCTCACGGCCGAACCAACGCCGTACTGCATCCTGCCCAGGCCTATCCGGTACACCCATGTGTCTATGACATCCGCCACATCGAAGACGCTGGCATTGTAGAACAGCAGGATCTGTTCAAAGTCGCTGTTCAGGATATTGCCCATGGCCATGATCAGCGAGAAGGAGATCACGGGGATCATGGCGGGGAGCGTCACGGCCCTGATTCTGGCAAGAGGCCCTGCCCCGTCGATCTTGGCCGCCTCGTACAGCTCCGGGTTCACGCCGGTCAGCGCGGCGAAATAGAGGATCGTGCCCCATCCGGCCTCCTTCCAGACCTGGGAACCCACCAGCAGAGGGACGAATGCCTTGCTGGAGGTCATGTACGGATAGGTACTGCCGCCCAGCTTGCCGATCAGGATATTGATGAAACCGCTTTCGCTGAAGAAGGCGAATACGATGCCGTAGATGATGACCCAGGAGAAGAAATGGGGTATGTACACCAGCGTCTGGCTGAATTTCTTGAACAGGGTGCTGCGCAAATCGAATATGATGATCGTCAGCAGAATCGGCGGGAAGAAGGTGAACACCAGCCTGGCGATGCTGATGGTCAGCGTGTTGCGCAGCAGCTTGAACATTTCCGGATCGCTGAGCACATATCTGTAATGCTCCAGCCCTACCCAGGGCGCGTTGGAAATCGTGCTCCCGACCTTCATGTCCTTCAGGGAGATCATGAATCCCCAGATGATGGGGATGTAGTTGAAGATAAAGTAGTACGCCACCCCGATCAGCACGAACGGTAACAGCAACCGGTACTTCTTCAGGCGGAATCCCAGCGGCCGCCTCCGATACGTCAGTTCATTTTTTCCCATGTCTGCTTATGCCTCCTTCTCCTTGGCGAAACTTTAGATTGCTTTGGCCTTCGACAGATTCGGGTTCGCTTTTGCGCCATAAAGTACACTTTTTGGCGCAGAGAAAGACCGCGATTTCTTCTACAAAAAATACGGTCTGTGAGACAAATGATATTTCGTCATATACTAAGTAATATT
>CAMQOJ010000426.1 GCA_947003375.1 uncultured Lachnospiraceae bacterium | reverse complement strand
GGAGGCGGGACGGCAGCGGAGCCGGGGGAGATGCCGTGGAAGAGAACGGAAGCCCCGAGGATACCGCCGGCTGTCCGCTGCCGCCGCAGTCTCAGAAGCTGACGCTGGCCCAGGCCAGGGAGGACGCCGCGCTGGGGGCCTATGTCCCCACGGCGCTTCCGGCGGGATATGCCTTCGAGGAGGGACACCGTGTGACGGAAAGCCAGGAGCCGAACCTGACCCTTTGCTGGATCAGGGGAATGGACTCCATCATGCTGCATCTGGAGAGGACAGCGAATCCGCCTGCCACAGTGGATGTGGAGGAGACGGAGAGCTATGACCAGCGGCTGTATGAGGTGCCATATGGGGAGACCGTACCGGAAGAATATCGGCAGACCTTCGACAATCCGGTGTTCGCCGTGGAGGATTTTAACCTGGAGATTGTAAAGAGCCGGATAAAGTCCTATGACGACCAGGGGGACACGGATACCCCCAGAGGGAACTTCAGCGTGCTGTACGAGGGGGGCGTGTTGATTCGTTTCAACGGAAGGGGCACGGCGGAGGAAATCTGGGAGATGTTCTGTTCCATGGGAGGACAAGAATAGAGCCGGCAGCAGCCGGCTCTACCCATTTTCATTTTCCCGTATGCGATAGCCCACGCCCACCTCGGTGAAGACATATTGAGGCTGGGCGGGATTCTTCTCGATTTTCCGGCGGATGTTCGCCATATTCACCCGCAGAATCTGATTGTTCTCCTCGGCATACGGCCCCCAGATGTGCCGCAGGATAGCATTGTAGGTCAGCACGCGCCCGGCATTTTCAGCCAACAGTGTAAGCAGCTGGTATTCAATCTGGGTCAGATGAATCTGGACACCATTCAGATGAATCGACCTTCTGTCAAAATTGATTTCCAGATTGAGGGCCCGGTAGATTTGGCTGGGCGCACCGCTGCGGCTGTGGCGCAGGGCAGTACGGATGCGGGCCGTCAGTTCATTTGGATAGAAGGGCTTGGTGACATAATCGTCAGCTCCCGAATCCAATGCCTTCACCTTTTCCTGCTCCTCATTGCAGGCAGAGACGATGATGATGGGAACATGGCTCCAGCCGCGCAACTGTTCCAGCACCTGGAATCCGTCCATGTCCGGCAGCCCTAAATCCAGCAGAACCAAATTGGGGCAGCGGGAGGCGGCAAGGCTTAAGCCCTCCTTACCGGTCTTGGCAGAGGTGATTTGGTAGCCATCCCTGGCTAAGAGGGTGGCGATATAAGCGCAGGAGCTCTTTTCGTCTTCGATTAGCAGGATATGGATTTTGGCACTCATTATAGGTTAACAGCTCCTTTTTGGAAGGGTAAAGACAAACTCCGCGCCATGACTGTGGTTCCTGCCCATAAAGCTGCCGTGGTGGGCCGAGATGATGGCTTTGCAGATGGCCAGCCCGATGCAGGTCTTTTGATGGGAATCAGGGGCGGCTGCCATTGTGGGGGCAGCATCGGAAAGACAGTCCAGGATCTCCTTGGGGATGCCCTGTCCGTAATCTCTGATGGTAAAGGTCACAAGGCCCTTCCCGTCCTCGACAATGACATCTACGGGTTTCCTGCTGTCCGAATGGAGCAACGCGTTCTCCAGAAGATTGATGATGACCTGTTCTATCAGCAGGGCATCCATGGGAAGCATGATGATTTCGTCCGGGATGGACGCGCGGATTTCAAAGCCGGGATGACGCAGCTCCATTTTATGGAGGGTCTCTCCCAGCACCTCCTCGACAATCTCTTCCCTGGTGCCCAGGGTGCTGTCTATATTTCTGATACGTGTCACAGCCAGAAGATTTTCTACGATATTGATCAGCCAGCCGGAATCCTCATGGATATTGCTTACGAGATTCAACTTTTCCTCCTCGCTCAACGAGTCATGGTTCTCCAGATAGAGGAGGCTGTTGCCCATGATGCCGGACAGGGGCGTGCGCAGATCGTGGGAAATGGCGCGCAGAAGATTGGCATCGACTTTTTCAGGTTTTTGTTCCTGCGAAGCTTTTTTTGCGCAGGGGCATGCGGCCTTGCGGCTGAGGATTCGGGAGGCCAGGAAGCCTGTGGAGGCAGCGGCAGCCGCCATGCAAGCTGCCGTGAGGAGGCCTTTGCCGGTTTTGCTGAAATCTTTTCCCTGCTGTGATAGATTCAATTGTCTCTTGTGCATGTTATGTCCTTTCTGTGTATGAAATGATGTTTGTCTTATAAGGCGTTTTGATATTGGAACCCTCCTTTGGATTCTATTATATATTTTTTGATTGCTGGAAGCAAGAAAACGGGCATAAAGAAATTGTTAAGAAGTTGTAGTCATTTCGCGCAGGGCTGCCGATTGAGGGATTTGGGGCTTGCGCATATCTGCCTGTCTGGGGTACAATAAAACAAAGGCAGAAGAGGAGAAAGGCAGCAGCAAGGAGACGGATGAAAGAAAGGGAAGCATTTCTGGATAGATTAAGGGTGCTGGCTACCTGTGCGGTGGTATTGCTCCACACGGTGACAGGAGTCATGGACAATACGGACATGGGGCTGTATCCGGCGGAAAAGAAGGTTTTTCTGGTGGTGATGGATTTGGTGTGCTGGTGCGTCCCGGTATTTCTGGTGATATCGGGTTACCTGTTCCTAAATCCTGAGCGGAAGCTGAGCATGGGGAAGATGATTGTGAAATACTGCAGGCGCATCGCCCTGGCGCTGTTCCTGTTCGGGGTGCCCTACGGATGCGTGGAGCTGGTAGCCATGGAGGGAGGCTTTCGGCCCGGGATGCTGGGGGAGGCTATTCTGATGGTGCTCCGAGGAGAGAGCTGGTCCCATATGTGGTATCTCTACCTGATACTGTTCCTGTATGCCATTACGCCGTTCCTGAAATGGGTGCTCGAGGCCATTCCACGGTGGGCGGTGTACCTAGTCCTCCTGGCGCTTTTCCTGGGATGTTCTGTGCTGCCTTATGTCAATGAGCTGTTCGGATGGGAAGAGGGCTTCGTGCTGCCGGGTGACGGTATCTATTTCTTCTATTATATATGCGGATATATGTATGCCACGGCAGGGAAGGGCAGACATAGGAGGGCAGTGCGGAGCGGAATCCTGCCAGGAGCGGCGCTCCTGCTGGCAGCAGGCATGGCAATCAGCCGCCTGTCGGGGAGGTATGTCCTCCAGATGGCCTACAACTATCCCTTTACCGTTCTGCTCACGCTGGTGCTGTTCTCCTGGGGAAACGGCACAGAGCATTTGGAGGGGGCTTTTTGGGAACGGGCCGCAGCGATTAGCTTCGCCATATACCTAATCCATCCGGTATTTTTGAACTTTGCCTATAAATTCCTCCATGTGACCCCCCTGGCCTTTGGGCTGGGGCTCTCCCTGCCACTATTTTTCACGGGCACGGTGCTCCTTTCGGCAATCTGCGCATGGATGCTCTGCCGGATAAGGCTTCTTCGAAAATATGTTCTGTAAGATGTCCTATACAATGCGCTGCCAGCGTCCCGCCGCCCCGCAGGGCAGGGCTAGGCCGTTTGCGGATACGGGCAGGCCGACTTCCTGTGCCTCCACCTGGCCGCCCCGGCCTTTTGCCACCGCTTCACTGAGCATGTACGACAGCACGGCGGGCTGCAGGCCCGTGGTGTAGGAATTGAGCAGGAAGAACAGGGCGTCCTGGGAAAGGAGCTGCGCCGTCAGGGTGAGGAGAGGCCAGATGTTCACCTCCAGCTTCCAAATCTCCCCCTTGGGGCCTCTGCCGTAGGAGGGAGGATCCATGATGATGCCGTCGTAGCGGCTGCCCCGGCGGTTCTCCCGCTCCACGAATTTCACGCAGTCGTCCACCAGCCAACGGATGGGGGCGCCCCCCAGCCCGGAGGCGGCAGCGTTCTCTTTCGCCCAGTTTACCATGCCCTTGGAGGCGTCCACATGGGTCACATGGGCGCCCGCCGCGGCCGCGGCCAGGGTGGCGCCTCCGGTGTAGGCGAAGAGGTTCAGCACCTTCAGGGGCCTGTCCGGATTCCGCGGCGTTCCGCGCAGGATATGGGAGAACCATTCCCAGTTCACGGCCTGTTCCGGGAACAGGCCGGTATGCTTGAAGCTGAAGGGCTTCAGGCGAAAGGCCAGGGGCTTGGGAGCCGCCTCCCCGCCGCGCTCCCGGAACCTGTAGGAGATGCCCCACTCGTCCGGCAGCCGGAAGAACTCCCATTCCCCGCCGCCCCTGTCGCTCCTGTGGTAATGACCATTGGGGCGCTCCCATCCCCTGTGGGCCC
>CAMQOJ010000425.1 GCA_947003375.1 uncultured Lachnospiraceae bacterium | reverse complement strand
GATTTAAGGGGAATGTAGTTTTAAATAATGTCAATTTAGAATTGCATTTTGGCAATATTTATGGATTTATAGGCGCCAATGGTTCAGGGAAATCCGTATTTTTCAAAACCATCTGCGGATTCCTGAAAGCTGATAGAGGCACTATAACTATAGACGACAGGGTAATCGGAAAGGACATTGATTTTTTACCGGACTTAGGCGTTCTCATAGAAAAACCTGGATTTATAGAAAACTATACACAATTTGAGAATTTAAGATACCTCGCACAGATAAACAAAACAATTGACGACAACGATATAATAGCCGCATTAAAAGTAGTCGGATTGAATCCTGACAATAAGGAAAAAGTAAAAAACTTTTCATTAGGCATGCGCCAAAGGCTTGCCATTGCTCAGGCAATTATGGAAGACCAAAAAATCATTATTTTAGATGAGCCATTTAACGGCTTAGATAAGCAAGGTGTAGCACGGATAAAACGATTGCTCTTAAAATTAAAATCTCCAGACAGGCTTATATTGCTCACAAGCCATATTTCGGGTGATATCGAGGAACTCTCGGATTACATTTTTGAGTTTACAGCAGGTAAAATCGTTCCTATGTCTCTATAGAAAGATAAGCTGGAGGAATAGGCTTTCGAATCCATTCCTATAGGAACAATTTTGATATCATGACAGAACCCGCTTCCGCTGGAAAGTCCGGCAGACGCCATAGACGGGGGCGGGCGGATCAGCTCTGGGACGTAGGGCCGGCAGCCGGCACGGATCATTCTAATCTTGTAGTAACGGAATCATCCTAAAGGTTTCGCCGTAAGGCAAGGGTTTTAGCCCCATTATACAGACAATAACTATAAAAGTAGTGGACGATTCGGCAAAACTGCGGTAAAATAAAGTGAAAGAAGGTGAGGACAGTGGACGAGAAAACAACAATCGCCCAAGGGCTGCATGTTACGGATGACAATGCGGGCTATGATGCTGCCTGCAAGCGTGTCCTGTCTGAAAAGTCAATCCTGGCGCGGATCATGAAGTCCTGCCTGGAAGAATACAAAGACTGCGATGTCAACGACATTGCCGAAAAGTACATAGAGGGTCAGCCCCAGGTGTCTGCCGTCCCAGTGCTGCCGGATGAGGGCGGCACAGTCATCAGCGGTATGGACACCGCGGATAAATTGGTACATGAGGGGACAGTCACCTATGACATTCGCTTCCGTGCCATCGTCCCCGGCTCCGGGGAACGGATTGCCCTCATTATCAACGTAGAGGCCCAGAACGATTTTTACCCCGGTTATCCACTGATAAAGCGCGGCATATACTACTGTTGCCGCATGATTTCTTCCCAGTATGGCAGGGAGTTTACTGATTCCCATTACGAAAAAATCAAAAATGTCTATTCCATCTGGATTTGCATGAAGCCTCCGCAGTATCGTGCGAACACCATCACCCGTTATCGGCTGGTGGAGGAGCACCTGGTAGGCGATGGCAAAGAACCTGTCAGGAACTATGATTTGCTGTCCATCATCATGTTGTGCCTTGGCGGGCCGAACGGGGCAAACTATGACGGCGTACTTCGGATGCTGGATGTGCTTCTCTCCAACGAAACCAGCGAGGCGGAGAAGCGGAAGATTTTGCAGGACGATTACGACATTCAAATGACGCAGACAATGGAAAGGGAGGTGTCGGTCATGTGCAATCTAAGCAAGGGTGTTGAGGAAAAGGGCATTGCAAAAGGCATCTTATCCTCTATCAAAAACTTGGTAAAAAACATGGACGTATCCGTTGAACAGGCTATGTCTGTGTTGGAAATTCCAGAGGCAGAGCGGCAAAAGTATATGGATTTGCTGGAACGGCAGCAACAATGAAAACGCTACGGACTATCATTGTCTCTGGCGTTTTCTGTATCTGCTTAGCTGGCTTGGGCGGCGAACGCCCCGCTGCCGCTGGAAAGTCCGGCAGACGCCATAAGCGGAGGCGGGGAAAGGGCTTTCCTGGGAGCCTCCAGGGCCTATCGCTTCAAAAAGCATCTCTTCGAAAACGTGGACGAATGCTGGGACGAGCTTTCTTTCGTGACCGCAGAGGGCAGGACGGGTTCGGAACGCTTTGACCGCGAGGACCAGGCGTGGGACGTAGGGCCGGTGGCCGGCACGGACCATTATGCGACCTTCGATATGGAAGCGCTGGAGAATGGGACAGATTATCGGTACTTTCTGACGGAGAGGGATGAAACCCACGCGGCATTGAGGGAGCTCCCTCTGGATTTCCTGAAGGGAAGCGTTCCCTCCGGGGTAGAGGCCATCATGAGCTTCTCGGACTTTGCGGTGGATCTCTCCGGAGCGGTCCACCTGATACGGCAGACAGGGGAGGGCCAGCAGTATCTGCTGGTCTCACCAGCAGGCGAGGTTCTGGCGGAATACGTTCCGAAGGACAGCCATAGCATGAGGCTGGCCCCTCTTTATGACGGTCGTGTCGCTTTCTCTTCCGCAGCAAACGGGGACGGCAAGGGGACCGTGCTGCTGTATATGGACCCAGAGACCGGCAGGCCGACGGAATTGGCCTCCCTGGAAAGTTTTGCCTATTGCCTTAACCTCCTCGACGAAGGCACCTTGCTGTATACGGATCAGGAGGGCGTGTACCGCAGTGGGCTGTCCGGAAAGAAGCCGGAGCTGCTCTACCGCTGGGCCAATCATGGAATCCTGACATCCCGGGTGCCCGCCATCCAGGCAGACGAAGAGGGGCAGATCGCCCTTATTTATGAGGAAAGCGAGAACTATAACTATCTTTGCCTGAAGCCTACCACGGAAGATGTGGAGCTCTGTGAAATCACGATGGCAGTGTCTCCTTACAGAATGTCGGCTTATCAGCCCATGGTGGTGGAATTCAACAAAAGGTATCCCCAATACCATGTCGAATTGAAGAGCGATTATGATGAGACTGCGCTTTTGACGGAATTGGTTGCGGGAAAGGGCCCGGTATTGATCGACAGTCTGCTCACAGGCTTCGAGGCCCAGGAAAAGCAGTGGGAGCCCTTGGATACCCTTATAGGGGCGGATATGGCGGAAGAGCTGTTCCCTTCCGTTCTGGACATGGGGAGGATTCATGGGACCTTATACGGAGTCGTGACGGACTTCCGGCTGCGCACACTGGTCACCGGGGATCCGGCCCTGAAAGATTGGGATTATGGCGCATTTATACAGTGTGTGGAGGACAGGCCGGAGCTGGAAGCGATTTTCAATTTTTATGGGGGCGATTACGGGTCTTATTTTATCACAAGCTTTCTCAGCCATGGAATCGATGATACATATCTTCTGGACGCGGAGACGGGGACAATGAATTTTGACAGCAGCGATTTCCGCAAGGCTTTGGAGCTGGCCGGGAAGTGAGGAAATGGTAATCGATCATCTGGAGAGCCGGGTGGGGCTATATCTGGAAGAGGGAGGAAGTCCCTGATAATATGGGATGCAATCGATTCCGGGCCGGATGCGGAGACGAAAGAACTGCTATGGGAGGTGGGGAATGTATTCTTTTTTACCAAATGTATTTTTATCTGTAATGTTTCTCGTTATGTATATAAGCCTTAGACATCCAAGCAGTTATGGCTCCGGGACTGGCTATAATACAGTAACCTCCAGAAAATCAAAAGGAATATGGGACTATGCGCAAAAACTGGCTTGCTATTATATGCGCAGGTTTTTCGCTTACTCAATTGCATATAATTTTGTATGGTGCATCGTCTATTTTATTATAAAGAATTTTGAATGGGCTTCATCAAATGGGCTTTTGATTTTTAATAGTATGATATCTTTGATAATACTCCTGAGTTATTTTATATGTGTTGAATATAAGTTGAAATCAGAAATCAAACAGGGGTGAGGGTGCACCTTTCATAAATGATCTGCTCTCAAAGCGGCAGAGCGCTTTTCATGCGAGTATCGCTACTCTTCACTATTATTTATATAGGAAAGCGAAAAGTATATCAAAGAATTTTTGCCCCGTGTTTAGAAGTTGGCACCATAATCTTTAGGAGCAGACCGACACCCAAAACCCTCTTGAAAGCCTACAGATGCTACAAGTCGCTGGGTTCAATGGAGACACTCACCGCAGGCGGGATGGCTGACCATGTTGCATTCTTCCAAGCTGAAGTCGATTCCCTCAACCAGGCAAAAAAGCAGGGGGTACGCCCAAAATCTCTGCCGCCTCCCCGCTCATCTACATGGGTTATTTCCCGTTGAAAAGCATCATGGAGAAACTT
>CAMQOJ010000424.1 GCA_947003375.1 uncultured Lachnospiraceae bacterium | reverse complement strand
TCCATAAGACGCTCCCCCGGATGCCCCCCTTCCGTTCCCTGATAGAACGCAATCAGCGCCGCCAGCGAAAAAGCCAGCCGCTGCGGAATCCTGCCGAACCTCTCCACATATCCCAAAAGGCTTGGCAGGCACCTGGCCCGCCATTTGGAGACGGAGTTCAGGGAGATGGAAAGCAGCGCATGCCGCACATACGGATTCTCGAACCGCTCTATCACCGCCCTGGCAAATCCCTTAAGCTCCTCCTCCGGCAAAGCCAGAGTGGGAATCACCTCCTCAAAGATCGTCCTCTCCATGAAATCCCGGATATCCCCATCCTCCATAGACTCCTTTACGGTATCATTCCCGCACAGGAAAGACGCCAGCGCAAAGGAGGTGTGCGCGCCGTTCAGGATGCGCACCTTTCTCTGCTTATAAGGCTTTTGGTTCTCCGCGAAGATGACCGGCAGCCCGGCCTGGGGCAAAGGAAGCTCTCCGCTGATATCTGTCGGGCTTTCGATGACCCACAGCGCAAAAGGCTCCCCAATGACCATAAGCCTGTCTTCATACCCCAGCGCCTCCCATTCCTTCTGCGCGGCATCCCTTGGATAGCCCGTGACGATGCGGTCTACCAGCGTGGAGGTGAAGACGCAAGCTTCCTCCACCCATGTCCGGAAGCCCTCCCCCAGCTTCCAGAGGTCGATGAACTGCATGACACAGCTTTTCAACATGCTGCCATTGTCATCTATCAGCTCCACCGGCAGCATCACCAGCCCCTTCTCCCTGTCGCCCCCGAAAGCCTCATATCGATGGTACAGGAATTTCGTCAGCTTTCCAGGGAATGTCCCGGGCGGCTCCAGCTCGAACCTGTCCTCCCCATCGAAGACGATTCCCGCCTCAGTGGTATTGGACACCACAAACCGCAGGGTGTCCAGCCGGGCCAGCTCCCTGTATCTGTCATACTCGCCGTATGGATTCACTGCATCCGCGACGCAGGTTATCTGCCTGTTCTGAACCTGTGCCCGGCCGTCCACCATCCCCCGCAGGGACACCGTGTACTGGCAGCCCTGCCTGTGGAAGTCCTCCAGGCTCCCGGATTCTCTGGGCTTCACCAGCACCACATCCCCGTCAAAGAACCCCTGTCCATTTGCGACGTCAATCATATAGTCGACAAATCCCCGGAGGAAGTTCCCCTCCCCGAACTGCACCACCCTTACAGGCCGTTCCTTTTTGCCTGTCGTCGCCTTTCCAAAAATCTCCATCGGTTCTCCCCCCTGATTTCCGCTTATGTCCGGTTCCTCCATATGCCTGCATCGCAAATCCGGCCGCCAAGAATCCGTGTCTTCCCTTATCCTTGCTCCCGATACCATGTAAGCCCTTACATTTCTCATCTTACTTCAGAAAGTTTTTTCCGTCAACAGCAAAATCAAATAAAATCGAATTGTTAAAAAAATATCTTGCAAAAAAAACTGCATTTGCTATAATTCAGATAGGACTTTTTTGAAACTACTTACATTGTGCCGATGAGGAAGACCAATGACGATTTACGATATCTCCGAAAAGGCCGGTGTCTCCATCGCCACCGTCTCCCGAGTGCTCAACGGCAGCAGCAGCGTCAGCGAGCGGACAAGGCAGAAGGTGCTGGACACCATCGAGCAGTACGGGTATACCCCCAACGCTTTCGCCAGGGGCTTAGGGCTGAACACCATGAAGACCATCGGCATCATGTGTGCAGACAGCTCCGACCTGTACCTGGCCAAGGCTGTCTACTATATCGAGCAGAAGCTCCGTGCCCACGGCTATGACAGCCTCCTGTGCTGCACCGGCTACGAGCTGGAGTCCAAGGCGGCGTCCATGGACCTGCTGATTACGAAGAAAGTGGACAGCATCATCCTGGTGGGCTCCAATTTCGTCTATGAAAAGGAGCAGGACAACCGATACATCGCGGAGGCCGCAGCCCAAATTCCGGTGATGTTGCTGAACGCGTCCTTTGACGCACCCAATGTGTACAGCGTCCTGTCCGATGACTACACATCCATGTATAAGGCCACGAGACAGATGCGCGCAGACGGCATAGAGGACATCCTGTACTTCTATAACTCCGATTCCTACAGCGGCAAGCGCAAGCTTTCCGGCTTCCTGGCCGCAATGGAGCAGGCTCTTCCCGGAACCGGGCCGCTGGTAGAGTTCTATCCTGGCTCCCATGAGGATATCCACGCCATGATCCGGCATCTGGAAGCGGTTCGCGAAAAGGGTATAGGTTTCCACGGTGTCATCGCCGCGGACGACACGCTGGCGTTGGCTGCCGTCAAATATGCCAGGGCGGCCGGGTATAGGATTCCGGAAGAGTTCTCCGCCATAGGCTACAACAATTCCATGCTCACCGGCTGCTGCGAACCGGAGCTGACCAGCATCGACAACAGGCTGGAGACCCTTTGCCAGCACCTGATCACGACACTGCTGGGCATCCTGGAGGGAAGAGAGATGCCGAAGAAGACCATTTTCTCCGGCGAGATCATCGAGCGGGGCACCACCCGCAGACTGCGCGAAGGAACGAAACAGAATTCATAAAAATTCGAATGGAGGGAAAGAACATGAGAGAGTTTATGGACAAGGATTTCCTGTTGGAATCCGAGACAGCGAAGAAGCTGTTCCACGATTACGCGGAAAACACACCGATACTGGACTACCATTGCCACATCAATCCCAGGGAGATAGCGGAGGACCGCCATTTCGACAATATCACCCAGATATGGCTGGGCGGAGACCACTACAAATGGCGCCTGATGCGCTCCTTCGGCGTGGAGGAGAAATATATCACCGGGGACGCTTCTGACTATGAGAAGTTCTGCAAATGGGCAGAGTGCCTGGGCAAGGCCATCGGCAATCCCCTGTTCCACTGGAGCCACCTGGAGCTGCAGAGATACTTTGACTACCACGGCGTATTGAACAAGAAGACGGCTGACGAGGTCTGGAAGCTCTGCAATGAAAAGCTGGCCCAGCCCTCCATGAGCGCCCGCAGCCTGATCAAGCGCAGCAACGTGACCCTGATCTGCACCACAGACGATCCTGTGGATTCCCTGGAATGGCATAAAAGAATCGCGGAGGACGACACTTTTGATGTAAAGGTCCTGCCCGCCTGGCGGCCCGACAAGGCCATGAACATCGAGAAGCCCGATTATCTGGACTATCTGGATAAGCTGTGCGAAACCGCTGGCATGGGCGAAATCAACAGCTTCGCTTCCCTGAAGGAAGCCCTGAAGAAGCGGATGGAATTCTTTGTCTCCTGTGGATGTAATGTGTCCGATCACGGCCTGGAATATGTCATGTACTATCCCGCCAGCGACGATGAGATCGAGGCGATTTTCTTAAAGAGGCTCAACCGGATGATTCCCACCAGGGAAGAGCAGCTGAAGTTCAAGACAGCCTTCATGCTGTTCCTGGGCCGGGAATATCACAGGCTGGACTGGGCCATGCAGCTCCACTTTGGCTGCAAGCGGGACAACAATACAAAAATGTACGAGCTGATTGGCCCCGATACCGGCTATGACTGCATCAACAATGACGCTCCCTCCGCACAGATGGCTGATTTCCTCAATGCCCTGTGCAAGACCGACGAGCTGCCCAGAACCATCCTCTACAGCCTGAACCCCAACGACAACCAGTCCATCGGTACCATCATCGGCTGTTTCCAGGACTCCAGCGCCGTGGCAAAGGTACAGCAGGGCAGCGCCTGGTGGTTCAACGACCACAAGATTGGCATGCGGGAGCAGCTGATTTCCCTGGCGAACCTGGGCAATCTGTCCGGCTTCGTGGGAATGCTGACGGATTCCAGAAGCTTCCTGTCTTACACCAGGCATGAGTATTTCCGCAGGGTGCTCTGCAACCTGATCGGCTACTGGGTAGAGGGCGGCGGCTTCCCGGCGGATATGGATACATTGTCGGAAATCGTGAGGGATATCTCTTATTATAATGCGGTGCGGTATTTTAAGTTCGATATCTAGAATCGACAGTGGTTTCAGTGATTGATGTTTCAATGATTGATAGAAGCAAGGGGCGGCAGTTTACCAACTGCCGCCTCCTCTATGTCTCCCTGTTTTTCTCCATCATTCCCATGCTCCGTATTTCCTGAATGACTTCCCCATAGGGCCTGCCCTTGCCGAACAGCATGGTGGTGCCCAGCACAAAGCCGTCCATTCCTAGGGGAGCGAACTTCTGTATCTTATCCGCGCGGGGGGCTCCGTCCAAAGAGGCCCTGAAGGCTATGTC
>CAMQOJ010000423.1 GCA_947003375.1 uncultured Lachnospiraceae bacterium | reverse complement strand
ACGAGATCCTCATCTGTCTCGTGGGCTCGGAGATGTGTATAAGAGACAGCTGGCAGACAGGGCGGAAAGAGTCAGCGTAGTGCCCCGTACAGGCAATTTATCATTCATCATGGCACGCATATAGGGTATTTTATTTTTTAGATAAAAAATCAACGACATTCCGACTTTTATATCGTCGCATACACCTGCATAGGATTCCTTTTCCGCATGGCGCTCCACAGAAACATCCTCGCAGGATGTGATGCCGCTTCCCTCCAGATAGGGGTAATAATATTCATAGATGAATCTTTCGTCCTCGTCAAATTCACCGCATACGGCAATACCCAGTCCTTTGGCGAAATCTTTGCAAAATTCACCTGTCAATGCTCCATTTTGTCCTTTCACAATGCTGCGCCTGTCAGCATTCAAGATTACGTCCGTCAGCAACTCCTGCAGCCTTTTATGGTTATCCAAAGAACCGAATCCAATGGCACGCATAAATTTATGCAAATATTTCACCTTCTTTCCCTGTCACGTATAATCTTTTACCCTCTTATCCAATATGCTCTCCGCATCCACATGGTAGCGGCTGTAGTCCTCCCCGTCCACATAGACGTCTATGGTGTCTCCCGGCTGCAGGACCACATTGGGATTTATCCACACATCCTCGCTTTTGAACCGATAAATCACATCTTTATATTCATCCCGGTAATAACAGTAAATCTGATAAGGATTCCGCCCATTCATCACGAACCTGGTATTGACCGCTATCTGCTCTACAATGGCGGTCAAACGTTTTCCTGACGACAGGATTTTCTTCCTTCTGTGGGCCTTTGTCAGGGATACAGCCATAAACACAAGAGCGATTCCCATAAAAAGGATTCCTATCAGGAGAAATACCATCTTTAAAAGCAGCATACCGCCCGGTGATTTCACATGTCCCGGATTCTCCGGGTCGCACAGAAGGGAAATCTCCTGTCCCTCATACATGCCGCTTCTGTAGAAATTCAATTCTATGTCTTCATAAATCCTGCCACCGTACTGATACGTCACATATACATTGTGTCTCCGGTCGCCGTCAGTGTCGCGGTAGGAAGAGATTATTGTGATTTCTGCAGTAATTTCTTCCGTCCGTTCCCTGAAACTGAAATCCGCCAATGCCATTGCGATGCCCACTACAGTAAATATGGCTCCCACAACCAGAAAGATACCACAAAAAAGCGCCATGAAAGAATTTCTCTTTTGCTTCATCCCATTCTCCTGACAGATTTATTTATCTGGCGCCTCCGGGAAGTATCCTGTCCTTGCCGCCCATATAGGGACGCAACGCCTCCGGGATACGGATGCTCCCGTCCGCATTCACATTATTCTCCAGGAACGCGATAAGCCCCCTGGGCGTAGCCAATACCGTATTATTTAATGTATGCACATAGTATGTCCCATTTTCTCCCTTGGTGCGGATGCCAAGTCGTCTTGCCTGGGCGTCTCCCAGAGTGGAACATGATCCCACCTCGAAATATTTCTGCTGTCTGGGGCTCCAGGCCTCAATGTCGCAGGATTTCACCTTCAAATCCGCAAGATCTCCGCTGCAGCACTCTAATGTACGTACAGGCACATCCAGGCTGCGGAAAAATTCCACTGTATAGGACCACATCTTATTGTACCAGTCCATGGACTCCTCGGGCTTGCACAGAACCACCATCTCCTGCTTCTCGAACTGATGTACTCTGTAGACGCCTCTCTCTTCTATTCCGTGGGATCCTACTTCCTTTCTGAAGCAGGGGGAATAGGAAGTCATCGTTATCGGCAGGCTGCCTTCATTGACAATCTGACCTTTAAACTTGCCAATCATGGAATGCTCAGAGGTTCCAATCAGATATAAATCTTCCCCCTCAATCTTGTACATCATAGCTTCCATCTCCGCAAAGCTCATGACCCCATTCACTACGCTGCTACGAATCATGAAAGGTGGAATGCAGTAGGTAAAGCCTTTATCAATCATGAAGTCTCTTGCATAGCTAATCATAGCCGAATGGATTCTGGCCGCATCCCCAATCAGATAATAAAAGCCATTTCCGCTGGTACGCCCTGCCGCGTCCTTATCAAGGCCATTGATGCTGTTTAATATATCGGCGTGATATGGTACCTCAAAATCCGGCACCACAGGCTCTCCGTATCTTTCAATCTCCACGTTCTCGCTGTCATCCTTACCAATAGGTACGGAGACATCGATGATGTTCGGTATGACCATCATAATCTTCGTGATTTTTTCCTGAAGCTGAGGCTCCAGAGTTTCCAGTTTCGCAAGTCTTTCAGCGTTTGCCGCCACTTCCGCTTTCTTTTCCTCTGCCTCGGCTTTCTTTCCCTGGGCCATCAGTACACCAATTTCCTTGGACATCTTATTCTTGGATGCGCGAAGGTTATCCCCCTCCTGCTTGGCCTTTCTGCTCTCCGCGTCCAGGGCTATCACTTCGTCCACCAGGGCAAGCTTTTCCTCCTGGAATTTCTTCCGGATATTCTCCTTTACAATATCGGGATTCTCTCTCAAAAACTTAATGTCAATCATGATTTCTCTATACCCTTTCTATGACTATTTCATTTATACTGTTGTTCCTTTTGCGATGGCCAGCGCTTCTGCTTCCTCCTGGCTCAGCGAAATGCTGTTATCGCCATTCCTGATTTCCTTGGAGTAGGAATAGCAGCCCTCGGTGCTGTGGACGGAATTGATGATGAATCCGTTGTTATTCTCATCCAGCAGGGCCAGACTGTAGCTAAGCTGTCCGCCCATCTGATTAAAGGCATCGTACCGCACAAGTCCCATCTTCTGATATACTGTCTGCAATCTTTTGAATATCGTATCGATGTCCTGCCTATTCTTCTCTGCTCCTTCTTTCAGAAGCTGATTGTCATCGAACAGCTTCAGGATATCCTCCTCCAGGCTTGTCCCATCCTTTCCCAAGACAAACCGATCCAGCCTTTTCCTTAGCCTGTTCACCTTTACAATCTGTATAATTAAAAGTATCAGCACAATCAGCATCAGGACGGCCAGGCCCATCACCCCTACCGCCATATAACCCCAGTCAAAGGAGCCGATGCCAATCTGGTCTAAAAATGCGCTATATCCTATTGTATTCATATATCTCCTTCAGTATCCTGCCCATTTATCTATGACAATTGTCTATTATAATATCTTTTTTAGGATATGATATCTAACAGTCTGTCCAAATCCTCGTGATTATAAAATTCAATCTCTATTTTCCCAGAACCTTCCCCTTTTGATGTAACTGTCACCTTTGTGCTCAGACGTTGCTTCAGCTTATCCTCAATATCCTGATAGATGACCTGTATGGTCATATCATCACTCGGCTTCTTAGGCTTCTCAGGCTTATGCAGATTCTTTACCAGCTTCTCCACCTCGCGGACGCTGAGTTTTTCATCAAAAATCCGCTGAGCCATTTCATACTGCTCCTCCGGATTTTCTATGCTCAGAATTGCCCGGGCATGTCCCGTGCTTATCATTTCATCGATTACCATCTGCTGCACCTTGTCGGTAAGCTTCAAAAGCCGCATGGAATTGGTTACAGCGGTACGGCTCTTTGACACCCTTTCAGCCACTTCATCCTGCTTCAGATTGAATTCCGTCAGCAGGCGCTTATAGGCCTGCGCCTCTTCAATGGGATTCAAATCCTCCCGCTGAATATTTTCAATCAGGGAAATCTCCATGATTTCCTGCTCTGTGTAATCACGGATGATGACAGGCACTTCCTTCAATCCGGCCAGCTTTGCCGCCCGCCATCTTCTCTCGCCGGCAATGATTTCGTAGTGGTCTTTCCTATCCTGTACCAGAATCGGCTGTATCAGGCCTACCTGCTTGATAGAGTCAGATAATTCCTGTAGGGAATCCTCATCAAAATTTTTCCGAGGTTGTTTTCGGTTTGGCTCTACCGCGGTGATTTTTACAAGCGTTTCCTGCTGATTCTTTTCGACAGCATCACCGACAGCTTTCGTTTCTACCGCTTCCTTTTTTACTTTTGCCTCCCCTACCGCATCAGGTATCAGAGAATCCAATCCCTTACCCAATCCCCTCACCATTTTTCCCGCCATATTCTTCCTCCATTTCCATAATGACTATTGCAAGGTATGTCACGCATTGCCAATTATTTCTTCAGCCAATTGCATATATGCCTCAGCACCAGCCGATTTTGCATCGTATAAATTAATGGGCATTCCATGGCTGGGTGCTTCCGCTAGACGAATATTTCTGGGAATCAGGGTAT
>CAMQOJ010000422.1 GCA_947003375.1 uncultured Lachnospiraceae bacterium | reverse complement strand
TCCTGGGACACTGTCCCTATCAGGGCGCTTAAGGAATCCCTCTTTATCTCCCGCAGCTCCCTGCCGTCCATGCGGATAGAGCCGCCGTAACCGGGATAGAAGCCTGACAGCAGGGAGAGCAAAGTACTCTTCCCGCTTCCGCTGCTCCCGGTCATCAGATAGCGCTTTCCGGCCTCGAACCGGAAAGAAAGGCCCTGGAAGAGCTCCCGGCCCCCCTCATAGCCAAAGGTAAGGTTCTCCAGACAGATTTCCTGGCGTAAATCGGAAAGCTCTTCCACGCCGTTCTCCTCCGTCTGCACGAGCAGCGCGCCGAACCGGGAAACCAGCGGCTTCGCGGCGGCGAAATCCGCGATGATGGCCGGAATGCTGTTGATAGGGGACACGATATGGCCTATCAGATGCCCGAAGGCAATCACCATGCCGGCGGAAAACATCCCCTTCAGGGAAAAAAAGGCTGCCAGCGCCATGACCGCCACGGTGGACAGCAGGCCGGTGAGTTCTCCCGCACCTGCGCACAGAATCCTGCAGTCAGTGTTCCTGCGTTTCGCTCGCTCCGCCTCCAGATTCTTTCCGTCATGCTTTTTCAGGATGCAGGGCAGCGCCCCGTAGGAACGGATCAGGCGGAAGCCTCCGAAATCGTCTCCTATTTCCCTCATATAGGCCTCAGCGCTCTCCACCTGCCCTTTCATGCTTTTCTCCAGAGGGCCGGACGTCACCCGGCTCACGCCTCTGGCGATGAAGGCCAGCAGCACCATCAGCGCCAGCATGGCGGGCTGTAACATGATGCAGATTATGGCTGCAGCGCCGAAGCCCACCACATTTTCCACCACGGAGAGCAGATTTCCGAAATAGACGGATTCAAAGAGGTTCACGTTGTTGTTCAGCTCGTTGATGTATTCCGCGCTGCCTGCCGCCTCGAATTCGGGCACGCTGCGGTTCATGATGCCGGCAAAGATGTCCTTCTTCAGCCGGTATCTGGCGTCCGCCAGCAGCCCTGCCTTCACATGGCGATAGGACAGCTCCAGGGAAACCGTGGCCGACACGAAGAGGACGCTTGCCAGGAGCGTCGTCCGCAGTTCTGCGGCGCTCCTGCCCGCGCAGTCCACCAGCGCGCTCATGACCAGGGAGAACAGGCTCCCGCAGGCCTGGGACAATAGCAGCAGCGCAAAAAGCAGCAGGCAGACTCCTTTTCTTCTGAACAGATACCGGTACATACGATGAGATTTGAGATTCGTTTCCATTTTCCTCCGCTCCTTCCTTCGGCCCGGAGCAGAGCGGTCAGCGCCTTTTTCAAACACACCCTGCCATGGGCTCTGGTCAGAGTATACCGCGGCAGGGCAGCGCAGTCCAGCAATCAGGAATTGGGGAAAATACTACGGAGCGTTGCGTCAGAGGGCATCGATGGCCTGGCGTTGCCCTGCGACGGAGTAAGGGTTTTCGTTCACCTGGGGCAAAAGGGCAAGCAGGCGCGGCTTCAATGCCTCGCATTTTTCCCGCATGCCCTTCCCGCTGTACAGCTTTGCCAGCTGCCAGAGGAACTGGTATTCCGTCTCCCGGACGCGGCATTGGCAGACAGGCTCCTCATAGGCTTCCATGGCCTCCACGTCCTCCCTCTCCGCTGCTGCCATGGCGCACTGCAGCCAGAAGGGCGCGGTATCTGCGCAGGGCGGCGTCATCAGTTTCCGCACGGTAAGGTCCGTCTCCTGAAGCTCCAGGACCGTCCCGCCTCGCCCCAGGAGCAATAACGCCTCGAAATAAAGGGACAGCGTGTCCGGACAGGGTTCTGCACGAAACTGTGCCTCGCACTCCCGAAGGATCTCCCGCCCCTGCCCCAGCTCTATCTTCAACTGTACCCTCTGCTGGCGGAAACGCATGTCCCCTGTCCTTCTGACCACTTCCTCCGCAATCTCCAGTGCCCTCCCGGCGGACTCCCAGCTCTGCTGCAGGAGCAGGTGCACTTTGTAGGCCTCCAGCTCAATCTTTTCCCGGGCCAGCTCCTCCGGATCCCTCATCTCCAGCTTCAGGGCAGTGTCCACGGCCTGGAGCCGGGACTGGAGGCAGGAGAGGGCTTCCTGGAAACAGTGGTCGTCCCTTAGGACCGAATATCTCAGCACCAGGTCTTTTGCATGCTCCAGCGGCGACCTGCCGAAGAGGTCGTCCAGGCTTATGCCGAAAAAGTCCGCGATCCTGGGCAGCAGGGAGATATCCGGAGTGCCGTTGCCTGCCTCCCATCTGGAGACGGTCTGGGGCACCAGGTGCAGGTATTCCGCAAGCTGCGCCTGTGTGATGTTTTTTGCTTTTCGTAAAGATGTTATCTTCTCGCCGATTCTTTGTTCCATGGTGATGTCCTTCCGGGGGAGCTTATCATTCTGAAACCTTATCCGGGAAATCAGCTTTTTATCAGAACTTCCTTCCCTTCAAATGCAAAGCCATATTTCCGGATTCGTTCGCCAGGAAATCCCCTGCTCTCCAAGTCTGCCTGGTATCGCTGTTCCTCAATCTGTTTCAGGGCGGCGTCCGCCGTATCCTCCAGAGATTTCTCTTCGCTGGAATCCTTGACTTTAAATTCTATAATAATTGCATTCCCATAGCAATTATTTATTACGGCATTGTCCGTTCCGTCCTTCGGCTCCATCATCACATCGTATCTTCCGAAGCCGCTTTCCCGGTTGGAGGTTATGATGTAGCGGTCTGCCAGCTCCACGGACAGACCCAGCACGAAGCCATGGTAGAAGCGCTCCGGCTGCGTCTCCATGGAGGGGTTCCTTCCGCTGTCGAAGTAGCTGAATGTGGCCAAAGCCACACGGTTCATGTAGGCGTTCATGGACTTTACGTCATCCTGCAGCAGCGCTCTGATGAAGCCGTTGTAGACTGTCCCGGAACGGGTGAACCATTTCCGGATCATCTTTTGGAACATGAACTGCACTTCCTTGTTCGTCAGCGCCAGCTCATACAGGTCTGCTCCTGTATCCTCATTTAATTCGTAGCTCTCCGCTTTCAGGTATCCGCTTGCCAGGAACAGGCTCCAGATGGCGTTCTCATCTGCGTCCAACTGGTCAAAAATAATCTGTTCATCGACTTCCTTGTACAGATGCTCGCCCTTGAGCAGGTTCTCCATGGAGATTTTTATATCCACGCTTCCTTCCCGGATCAGCTTATCCACCAGGCCGTTGCTGCTGGTGTTGGCCCAGTAGGTGGAAAGCCGTCCAGTCTTCAGATAATTTATGATTGACCAGGGGTTGTAGATATCTCTGCAATTCCCAAAGGTAAAACCGTCATACCATTTTTTGACTTCATTACGCTTATCCTGCATCCCATACTCGTCCAGTGCGGCAAATACCTCTTTCTCCGTAAATCCAAAGCAATCCGCATACATCTCAGATGTGGATGTCACAACGTTCAAATGATTCAAGTCGGAGAAGATGGACTCCTTGCTCACTCTCGTGATTCCCGTCATGACCGCCCGCTCCAGATAGGGGTTCGTCTTGAATGTGGAATTGAACAGGCCCCTTATGAATTCCACCATCTCTTTCCAATAGCCGTATACCCAGGCCTCCTGAAGCGGCGTATCGTATTCGTCCAGCAGGATGATGACTTTTTTCCCATAATAGCCTGACAGATAACCTGACAGATTTTTCAGAGAATACGCTGCCTCGGAATCTGTCATTTCCGTCAAAACCCTGCGGAAAAGCTCTGTTTCCCCTTCCTTCAGGCTCCCGCCTGCCAGCAGAAAATCATGCTTGCGGTAGACTTCCTTGATAAGCATGCAGATCTTTTCTCTCGCCATGGCAAAGGTATCTGCCTTTACATCCGCAAAGCTTAAAAAAATCACTGGCATACTTCCCTGAAGCTTACGATATTCCTCGTCTTTCCAGATAGTCAGGCCCTCAAAGATTTCTCCCTGGCCTGCGTACTCCACGGAAAGGAATCTTTCCAGCATGTTCATGTTCAGGGTCTTCCCGAATCTGCGGGGGCGGGCAATCAAGGTTACATCGTCCCCGCTTTCCCACCATTCTCTGATGAAATCCGTCTTATCAATATATAGATACTGGTTCCTAATCAGCTTGTCAAAACTTTGGATGCCGATTCCTACAGTCCTTGCCATAAATTACTCCTTTACTTCACCCGCAGCTCCCCAGCGCCTTCTTCTCAATCCGGCTCACATACTCTCTGGCAAAAATTTATCCAACAATTTTCATATACTTTTTATCAGAACTTCCTTCCCTTCAAATGCAAAGCCATATTTCCGGATTCGTT
>CAMQOJ010000421.1 GCA_947003375.1 uncultured Lachnospiraceae bacterium | reverse complement strand
GGGAGGAGGGGTGTGACCGGGCGGGGGCCGGTGGAGAGAGGACGGTCCGGGCCGGGGGGTATGCAGTGGGTGGCTCGCGAACAGATAGGCATCAGGATAGCAGTCCTGCGCAAGAAAGCAGGCCTGTCCCAGCAGGCGCTGGCGGACAAGCTGGGGGTCAGCGCCCAGGCGGTCAGCAAATGGGAGGGTGGAAAGAACCTGCCGGACATCGACATGTTCCGGGAGCTGGCCTGGCTCTTCCATATGACCATAGACAGTATCGTGGAGGGGGATCTGCAGTTCGTACAGAAAAGCGGACAGAAAGCGCTCCCGGCCAGCGTGGAGGCTCTTTTTCCGGATGCAGAAAGGCGCAGGTTCCTGGGAAGCCTGTCCACCTATTGCACCGAGGCGGAGCTTGACGGCATGGCCAGAGAGCTGGCGAGGGGAAACCTGGAATTTTCGATTCAGGCGGGCATTGCCAGAATGGAGGGAGGCGCGCTCCAGGAGGAGAAAAGGATCTCCATCCCGGCCAGCATCCTGGGGGAGAACACCCTGCGGGAGACGGCGCCGTATTTCGCAAAGGCCCTGGGAGAGATGACGGGCAATACGGAGCCGGGGCTGCGGCGAATCGCGGAGCTGATGTGCTGCCCGGAATGCGGGGAAGCGCTTTCCATGGAAAGCGGAGAGGATGATACGATATATTTTGCCTGTAAAGGCGGCCATCATTATGATGTGACGGACGGTGTGGTGTATTTCGGCTCCCGTGAGATTCCGGGAGAGCTCTGGTCCCTGTATATGAGGAATTATCAGGATTACCTCAGAGAGCAGCGCCATCCGGGGAATCCCCGCTATCAGATGGGGGCAGTCCCCTGCAGCGAGGTGCGCTGGCAATCTATGAAGAAGCTCCGTCCCCGGGTCATCCTGGACATGGCCTGCGGCACCTGCAACGGGCTCAAATACGACCTGCAGCGCATCAACTGGCCCTGCCTGGTGATTATGACGGATGTCTCCCATCGTGTGCTCAAATACAACAAAAGGTATTTCAGCGAGGAGATGGCGAACCCTTACGTGGACATCGTCTGTCTGGCCTGCGACTGTGCCCGGCTGCCCATCCGGAACGGCTGCATTGACATGGTGGTGTCCAACGGCGGATTCGAGAGCATGCAGTCCAAGATGATGGAGGGCTTCCGGGAGGCATATCGGGTGCTGAAGCCCGGCGGCCATGCGGTGTACAACATCAGCATCGTGGCAGACCACGATTCGGAGACCACGCAGAAATGGGAACGTCTGTACAACTCCCTGGATGAAAGCTACTCCCTGCACGAAAAGCTTTTCGATATCGAAGAGTGGGAGGAGGTCTGCCGGGAGACGGGGTATTCCTCCACGGAGACGAAGGAAATCTATGGGGAGCTGCCCGCGCCGGAGGGGGATGTGTTTCCCTTTGAGAATGAGATCATGCAGTGGATGGGGGAGTATTTGTGCGTATCCGAGAAATGATTTACCGGAAATTTGCCCTTTTGTGTAGAGACGACCCAATCAGAAAGTGCCTTTTTGTGTAGAATCCGACTATCAGGAAAGTGCCTTTTTGTTTAAAACGGTCTTGCATGGAAGCAATTATGGCGATGTTCTTATAAGGCCCGTAAAAATCTGCGAAAAGCCTTGAAATCCATAGGCCACACATGCTATAGTGTTAAAGGCCGATGGATGCAGGGCTTATTTTTTGACGTGATACGCTGCAGGCGGCATGGGGAGAGACATGTTAGAAATCTTTTATCCGGACAATGAAGCGCCGAGCGCTTATGGAATCGATTATAAAGGGCTGTATGGGAGGGGATACCGGGGCATCATCTTCGACATCGACAATACCCTGGTGCCCCACGGCGCGCCTGCGGATGCAAGGGCGGTGGACTTTTTCGCAGGCCTGCGAAAGCTGGGCTTCCAGACCGTGCTTTTGTCCAACAACAAGGAGCCCAGGGTGCAGCCCTTTGGGGACAGCGTGGGCTCCCGGTATCTGTGCAATGCGGGCAAGCCCGGCCGGGCGGGGTACGAGAGGGCCATGGAGCTGATGGGCACCGCGCCGGAGAGCACCCTTTTCGTGGGAGACCAGCTCTTCACGGATGTGTGGGGGGCGAAAAGGGCCGGAATCGTCAACTACCTGGTGAAGCCCATCCATCCAAAGGAGGAGATTCAGATTGTGCTCAAGCGCCGTCTGGAGCGGATTGTGTTGTTTTTCTATCATCGGAAAAAGGGTGCGTCCGGCGCGTAGAAGGGCGCTGCGGGGCTGGCGGGGAAACGTAATTTTGGGAGGAAAGGGATTTATGGAGATAGACGGCTACACCCGCGTCTGCGGGGTCATGGGCAATCCGGTGGAGCACACCATGTCGCCTGCCATACATAATACACTGGCGCAGGCGCTGGGGGAGAACCTGGTCTACGTCCCCTTCCATGTGCCTGCGGGACATGCGGGAGATGCGGTTCGGGGCGCTTACGCGCTAAACCTCCTGGGAATGAACGTGACGGTTCCTTATAAGAGGGACGTGGTTCCCTTTTTGAAGGAGATAGACCCTCTTGCGGAGACCATCGGCGCGGTGAACACCCTGGTGCGGACAGAGGGCGGCTTCAAGGGCTACAATACGGACATGCCCGGGCTCTACCGCGCCATGAGCGAGGACGGCGTGGGGATAGAGGGGGAGGACGTATTGATTCTGGGAGCCGGAGGTGTGGCCCGGGCGGTGGCCATCCTGGCGGTCCGGAAGGGCGCTAGGCGGATTCTCATTCTGAACCGTACCCTGGAGAAGGCGCAGCGGATTGCCCAGGAGGTCAACGGCCTGGCCCCGGCGGGGGTGCAGCCGGCAAGAGCGCTGGCCCTGGAGGAATGCGCCTCCCTGTCCGGAGACAGGTATCTTGCCATCCAGGCCACCAACGTGGGGATGTTCCCGAAGACGGAGGAGGCGGTCATCGAGGATGCAGCCTTTTACCGGAAGGTCCACACTGGCTACGACCTCGTTTTCAATCCGCCCAGAACCCGGTTCATGGCTCTGGTGGAGGAAAACGGCGGCAGGGCCTTCGGCGGGCTGAAAATGCTGCTGTACCAGGGCATCATAGCCTATGAGCTCTGGACAGGGGCCCAGGTGGACGCGGGGCTTGCGGAGAAGGCTTACGCTGCGATGAAGGAAGCCATGCATATTTCCTAGAGCGGCAGACGGGCTGTAGGGCTTATGGAGGCTTGGGCAGGGACGGAATATGCCGGAAGCGATGTGGCGGATATGGGCAATCATGGACGGAGAGAGACAAAGGGGATTTGGGATGAGCAAAAGAAACCTGGTACTGATCGGCTTCATGGGCAGCGGGAAGACATCCGTGGGGCTGCGGATGTCCTACAGGCTGCGCAGGCCGGTGGAGGATACGGACAAGCTGATAGAGCGCAGGACTGGGCGCAGCATCAGCGAGATTTTCGCCCGGGAGGGGGAGGAGCATTTCCGCAGGCTGGAGACCGAACTGCTTTCGGAGCTTGCGGAGAAAGGGCGCAGCGCCATCTATTCCGTGGGCGGCGGCACGCCGGTGCGGCCGGAGAACAGGAAGCTGCTGAAGCGCCTGGGGACGGTGGTGCTCCTGCGGGTGTGCCCGGAGACGGTGTATGAGCGGCTGAAGGACGATACCACCAGGCCGCTCCTGCAGTGCCCGGACCCTCTGGGCCGGATTCGGGAGCTGATGGAGGGCAGGAGGGAGGCCTACGAGTCCTGCGCGGACGTGATTCTGGACGTGGACGACATGGAGATGGAGGATATCATAGACAACATCGCAAAGGAGATGAACAGGATGAAGCTTTTGGTGATCAACGGGCCTAACATCAATTTCCTGGGAATCCGGGAGAAGAGCGTATACGGCGCCCAGGATTATCAGTATCTGCTGGATATGATCCGGAAGAAGGGAGAGGAGTCGGGAAACGACATCACGGTATTCCAGAGCAACCACGAGGGGGCCATTATCGACCGGATACAGGAGGCCTATTTCGACGGCACGGAGGGAATCGTGATCAATCCGGGGGCCTATACCCATTACAGCTATGCCATCCGGGACGCCCTGGCCAGCATCACGGTGCCTAAGGTGGAGATTCATATCTCCGACATCACGAAGCGGGAGGAGTTCCGGAAGGTGTCCGTCACCGCTCCTGCCTGCGACAGGCAGATCTACGGCCTGGGGCTCGTGGGGTATCTGAAGGCCATCGACTACGTCCTGGAGCTGTCTCTTATACACATCTCCGAGCCCACGAGACAGATGAGGATCT
>CAMQOJ010000420.1 GCA_947003375.1 uncultured Lachnospiraceae bacterium | reverse complement strand
GAAGCATGTCCCTCACCTTCTTTCCTCTTCATTCTACCAGACATCTCCCTCCATGGCAAGAAAAAAGGAGCGCTATGGCCCCTTTTTTCCATTGCTTGTCTTGGGATTTTCATGCAAAATACGCATGAAAACACCTCGCGGCGGCACCGTGCGAACAGTAATCATTGCTTTCTTGTAGTCCGAATCCGTTTCACTCGGTGAGATACGGTGAAGTGTCCGCCTCCACCTGTCTCCCATATTCCTTCACGTTCTCCGTGACCGTATAGTCATCGTCGCCAAAGAAGAATTTATGCAGCCATACCACATTGTCCTCCAGGCTCTTAGGGATGACGCAGCTGCCCTTGGCGCCGATATTGCCCACGGTGCGCAGGCTCTCCTGAGGGAATCCGTCCTCCTCGACGATGCTGTATTTCCCCACATCCGCCAGGAGATCCAAGATATCCGCGGAGTCAAGGCTGGTGTAGATGTCCCCGATACAGTCGTTGAAAACCTTGGTCAAAGTCACGAGGTCGGTCTTTTTCGCCTGCTCCTCCAGCGCCTTCAGCACTTCCCTCTGTCTGGCGGTACGCCTGTAGTCGTCCCCGCCGCCGTAGCGGATCCTGCAGTAAGCCGTGGCCTGCATGCCGTTGAGCAGCTGATATCCCGGCTCCGTCACAGGGGTATAATCGCACTGCAGCACATTGGAGATACCTATCTGGTAGCTGTTGAGATGATGCACAATCTCGTCATTTTCCACATCGATATAGACGCCGCCCAGCCCGTCGATGACGTTCCGCAGCCCTTTATATCCCACAGCCACGAAATCCGTGATGTCCATGTCCAGGTTCATGTTCAGCATCTTCACCGCCTGCTCCGCGCCACCGGAGAAATAGGCCTGCGTGGCCTTCCAGTAATCATCGTTGCCCAGGTTCAGATATGTATCCCGGTATACGCTGACCAGCCTGATGTCCCCCGTATCCATGTTCACGCTAGCAATCATGATGCTGTCGCTGTGGCTGCTCTTGTACATCTGGGCCTCGTTCTCCGCATCCAGCCCGAACAGCGCAATGTTCCGGTAGCCCTGCATGGTACCGCCCTCTTCCTTGAGATGCTTTACCTCCTCGTGGATCTCCAGCACCTGGGGATCCAGCTCCGCCATCTTGGGTCCCTCGCTGGATTTGTGCATCACCAGATATAACACCAACAGCATTATCAGAATAATGACGATTTCAATGCCAAAAAGAATCAGTTTCGTCCTGCTTCTGCCCACTCCTCTTTTCCTGCCTGCTCCTGCCGCCATATAAGAATCCTCCTGTCGTTTGAAATTCTATTGTCTTATTATAAGGGAGATAATTTAGGATTTTATGAAGCGAATTCTTAATATTTCTTAAGATACTTTGGAAAAAAGGGCTTCCGCAGCATTTCTGCCACAGATAGCCCTTTCAGATGTCCGCCGCACGGGCTGTTATACTGCATGACGCTGAATACTGCCTAATGCAATCATGCGATTGAACCAGTCAGCGTTATACAGTCTGGTTTCACGGCAAGTGAAATCGTTAAACAGTATATTTTACGGAAGCCTTCAATCTTCCGTCCTCCACCGATATCACCACCGTATCGCCGCTTCCCACGCCGTCCGACAAAATCAATCTGGCCGTCAGGGTCTCCACATGCTTCTGGATATACCGCTTCAGGGGCCTTGCGCCGTACACCGGGTCATAGGCATTGTCCACGATGAACCGCTCCGCTTCCGCCGTCAGCTCCAGGCTCAGATCCCTGCCCGCCAGACGCCGATTCAGGTCGGCGACGATCAATTCCACGATGCCGCCGATGTTCTCTCTGGTCAGGGGCTTGAACAGGATGGTCTCGTCCAGGCGGTTCAGGAACTCCGGCCTGAAATGGCTGCGCAGGTCGTTCATCACCAGCTCCTCGGCCTTCTCGTCTATCTGTCCGTCGGGCCGGATGCCCTCCAAGAGGTAATTCGCGCCGATGTTGGAGGTCATGATCAGGATAGTGTTCTTGAAGTCCACCGTCCGGCCCTGGGAGTCCGTGATGCGGCCGTCGTCCAGGACCTGGAGCAGCACGTTGAACACGTCCGGATGAGCCTTCTCGATTTCGTCAAAGAGCACCACGCTGTAGGGCTTCCTCCTGACTGCTTCGGTCAACTGGCCTCCCTCCTCGTATCCCACATATCCGGGAGGCGCTCCGATCAGCCTGGACACGGAGTATTTCTCCATGTATTCGCTCATATCGATGCGCACCATGTTGTTCTCGTCGTCAAAGAGGCTGGCTGCCAGGGACTTGGCCAGCTCCGTCTTGCCCACGCCGGTAGGCCCCAGGAACAGGAAAGAGCCGATGGGCTTGGAGGGATCCTTAATGCCCGCCTTGGAGCGGATGATGGCCTCCGTCACCTTGGTGACGCCCTCGTCCTGGCCGATGACCCGCTTGTGCAGCTCCTCGTCTAAGTGCAGGGTCTTGTTCCGCTCGCTCTCGGTCAACTTGGTGACGGGAATCCCCGTCCAGCGGGAGATGATCCTGGCAATCTCCTCCTCGGATACCTTCTCCCGGACCAGAGAGCGCTCCGCGGCCCCGGACTGCTCCTCCTGCTCCAGCTGCTTCTTCAGGGCGGGCAGCCTGCCGTAGCTTAATTCCGCGGCCTTCTCCAGATTGCCCTCCATCTGGGCGATCTGAATCTCACTGTTCACGGCGTCTATCTCTTCACGCAATTTCGACAGCTTCTCCACGGAGGTCTTCTCATTGTCCCACTGGGCCTTCCTGGAGGCGAAGCTCTCCTTGTCCTCTGCCAGCTCCTTCTGAAGATCCGCCAGGCGCTCTTTACTCAGGCGGTCGTCCTCCTTCTTCAGGGCGGCCTCCTCGATCTCCATCTGCATGATCTTGCGCTGCAGCTCGTCCAGCTCTGTGGGCATGCTGTCCAGCTCCGTCTTGATCAGGGCGCAGGCCTCGTCCACCAGGTCGATGGCCTTGTCGGGCAGGAACCTGTCGGAGATGTAGCGGTTGGAGAGCACGGCGGCGCTGACCAGAGCGTTATCCATAATCTTCACGCCGTGGTACACCTCGTAGCGCTCCTTGATGCCCCGGAGGATGGAGATGGTGTCCTCCACCGTGGGCTCCTCCACCATCACGGGCTGGAACCGCCGCTCCAGCGCCGCGTCCTTCTCGATATACTGCCTGTATTCGTCCAGAGTGGTGGCGCCGATGCAGTGGAGCTCGCCCCTGGCCAACATGGGCTTCAGCATGTTTCCGGCATCCAAAGCCCCGTCAGTCTTGCCCGCGCCCACGATGGTGTGCAGCTCGTCGATGAACAGGATAATCTGGCCGTCGCTGTTCTTCACGTCCTCCAACACCGCCTTCAGCCGCTCCTCGAACTCGCCCCGGTATTTGGCCCCTGCCACCAGCGCGCCCATGTCCAGGGCGAATATCTTCTTGTCCTTCAGGCCCTGGGGCACGTCCCCGCGCACAATCCGCTGGGCCAGGCCCTCCACCACGGCGGTCTTGCCCACGCCGGGCTCGCCGATCAGCACAGGGTTGTTCTTGGTCTTCCGGGACAGGATGCGGATCACATTGCGGATCTCCGTGTCCCTGCCGATGACAGGATCCAGCTTCTGGTTCCTGGCCTTCTCCACCAGCTCCTGGCCGTATTTCTCCAGGGTGTCGTAGGTGGCCTCGGGGTTATCGCTGGTGACCCGCTGGTTCCCCCGGACGGTGGACAGAGCCTGGAGGAAACGCTCCCTGGTGATGCCGTACTCCTTCCAGATCTGAGCGATCTCCCGGTTGGGATTCTTAATCATGGCCAGGAACAGGTGCTCCACGGACACGTACTCGTCCCCCAGCTGCTTCGCCTCATCCTCGGCGTTTACCAGCACCTTGTTCAGGTCGGCTCCCACATATACCTTGCCGCCCTGAACCTTGGTGCGCTTTGCGATGGCCTTCTCCACCCGGTCCACGAAGTGGTCCTTTTGAATCTCCATTTTCTCTATCAGCTTCAGGATCAGGCTGTCTTCCACCTTCAGCAGGCTGTAGAGCAGATGCTCCTGCTCAATCTCCTGGTTCCCGTATTCGTAAGCTAATTTTTCGCAGCCCTCCACGGCCTGCATGGATTTCTGTGTGAATTTCTGTATGTTCATGTATACCTCCCTTTCAGAATCGCCGCGCCCGTGCACAGCATTTCCCCATGCGGCGTTTCGGCATCCAATTGTTTTTTGTCTGTTCTATGATTACTATAACACCTGTCTCTTATACACATCTCCGAGCCCACGAGACAGATGAGGATCTCGT
>CAMQOJ010000419.1 GCA_947003375.1 uncultured Lachnospiraceae bacterium | reverse complement strand
TCCCCCCATTGGGTATAAAATGTTAGAAGTGATAAAAAAGTTCGCCTTACATGCCAGTAAGGCGAACTTTTTTATAATATATACCGCACATCAATGAAAATTGCCGTAAGGAACCTCCGTACCGTCTTCCATGACCAGCGCCCGCTTATACAAGCTGTCTTCTTAATCCGTCCGGCTGCAGCGACATAGGCACCGTCCGTGATTCCCCGGTCATTCAACAACTGCCTGACTCGCATTTACAGGCAGTGAGGCAAAGGCGGACGCAAGGAGCCAATGGTGGACATAATCCAGCTTACCCTCCGCCCGATTCCCCATAATCCATCATAACCGTCCTGCCCTGCCGTCTGGATTCCTTTACGTCTATCAGCCGCTGGTTCTCCGACCCCCGGAAGGCCAGGCGCAGGTTCTTTTCCTCCTCCACGAACTCCCCGTCTACCAGCACATCTATCAGGGACAGGAGCTTTGTCACCTCCCCGGGCTCCCCGCCTTCGGAGATATCCCCCTCTGAACCGCATGCCCCGCGCTCCTGCTCCTCCTGGGCCCAGGCCAGCAGATCCTCCTCATAGCGATACCCCGTATAGCACCAGATATCCTTCCCCGGATAGCGCTGGCGCACCGTCTGCAGGAGCGACAATACCGTCCCCCGGTTCTCCGGCTCCATGGGCTCTCCGCCCAGGAGGCTCAGTCCCCGGATATGGTCCGGTGCCAGCGCCTCCAGAATCTCCTCCTCCGTCTCCCGGGTATAGCGCTGCCCGAAACTAAAATCCCATGCCTCGCTGTTGAAGCACCCCTTGCAGCGGTGGGTGCAGCCGCTGACGAACAGGGACACCCGGATGCCGGGGCCGTTGGCCACGTCTGTCTTTTTGATTGCCGCGTAGTTCATAGATGCAGCACCCTGGACTTGATTTCTTTTGTCTTGCCCGCGTTCCAGAAGTTCTCCCCCAGGTATCCGCAGGTACGCCTGGTGACGTTCATCTTGGAATGGTCCTTGTTATGGCACTGGGGGCATTCCCACTCATTGTCCTCATTGACTATAATCTCCCCGTCAAATCCGCAGACATGGCAGTAGTCAGACTTTGTGTTGAACTCGCCGTACTGGATGTTGTCGTAGATGAAGCGTATCACTTCCTCCACGGCCTCCACATTGTTCAGGAGGTTGGGCACCTCCACATAGGAGATGGCCCCGCCCAGGGACTTGTTCTGGAACTCGCTCTCGAAGCGGAATTTCGTGAACGCGTCGATGGGTTCCCGGACATCCACATGATAGGAATTGGTGTAATACCCCTTGTCCGTCACATTGGGGATATCGCCGTACTTCTCCTTGTCGATGCGGGCGAACCGGTAGCACAGGGTCTCCGCAGGCGTCCCGTAGAGGCTGAAGCCTATCCCCGTCTCCTCCCGCCATCTGGCGGCCGCGTCCTTCAGATGGTCCATGACCCGCAGGGCGAACTCCTTGCCCTTGGGGTCGGTATGGCTACAGCCCTTCATGAGCCAGGTCAGCTCATAGAGGCCGATATAGCCCAGGGACATGGTGGAATAGCCGCCGTACAGGAGCCTGTCTATCTTCTCGCCCTTCTTCAGGCGGGCGATGGCCCCGTACTGCCAGTGGATGGGGCTCACATCGGACACTGTGCCCAGCAGCGCCTTGTGGCGGCACATCAGCGCCTCGTAGCACAGGCCCAGTCGCTCGTCCAGCCGCTTCCAGAAAATCTCCTCATTGCCCTCGGACACGATGCCAATCTGGGGAAGGTTCAGGCTGACCACGCCCTGGTTGAACCTACCCTCCCATTTGTAGTTCCCATCTTCATCCTTCCAGGGGGACAGGAAGGAGCGGCAGCCCATGCAGGAGAACACATTGCCCTCGTAGTTCTCCCGCATCTTTTTAGCCGAAATATAGTCTGGATACATACGTTTGGCCGAGCATCTGGCCGCCAGGCGGGTGACATAGTCATACTTTCCGCCCTTTAAGCAGTTGTTCTCGTCCAGCACATACACCAGCTTGGGGAACGCGGGCGTCACGAAGACTCCCTTTTCGTTCTTCGTCCCCTGCAGGCGCTGGTTCAGGATTTCCTCGATGATCCGGACGGTCTCCTCCACATACTCGTCCTCATCGTCTATGTGCAGGAACAGCGTCACAAAAGGGGACTGTCCATTTGTAGTCATCAGGGTGTTGATCTGATACTGGATGGTCTGGACGCCGGAGCGCAGCTCGTCCTGGAGGCGCAGCTCCACAATCCGCTCCTTGTCCGCGGCGTCAAGCCTGTCCCCGAACTCCTCGTTCAACTGGGCAGCGAACTTGTCCTTGCTCTTGCGCAGGTATTTCCCCAGGTGCTTGATGTTCACGGACTGGCCGCCGTACTGGTTGCTGGCCACCGCCGCGATAATCTGGGTGGTGACGGTACAGGCCACCTGGAAGCTCTTGGGGGACTCTATCATCTTTCCGTTTATGGATGTCCCATTGTCCAGCATGTCCTTGATATCGATCAGGCAGCAGTTGAAGATGGGCTGGATGAAATAGTCCGCGTCATGGAAATGGAGCACGCCGTTGTCGTGGGCCAGGGAGATGTGCTCCGGCAGGAGCATGCGCCTGGTCACGTCCCGGGACACCTCCCCGGCGATATAGTCCCGCTGGGTGGAGGCCAGGCGGGTGTTCTTGTTGGAGTTCTCCTCCGCCAGCTCCTTGTTCTCATTGCGGATCAGCTTCAGGATGGACTCATCCGTGGTGTTGGATTTGCGCAGGAGGCTGCGCTGGTAGCGGTACACCATGTACTTCTTGGAGAGGACGTATTTATTGTGCTGCACCAGATGCTGCTCTATCACGTCCTGCACATGCTCCACCGCCTGCAGCTCCCTGCCCTCGTCCTGCACGGCCATGAGGATCTCGTCCACCAGCGCCTGGTCCGCCCTGTCCCTCTCCTCCACCTCGTTGTTCGCCTTCTGGATGGCCGCTACAATCTTCTCCTCTTCGTAGGGCACCACGCGCCCGTCTCTTTTCTGAATCCTCATACGCTCTCCGCTCCTTATGAATGCTCTTCTTCAATGAATGCCACTCTTCATTGCCACACCGCATACAGAAAGCCGCACCGCAAATGCAACGGATACGGCCGTTTCTATATCTTGTGTTCACTGTCAGATTTATTGTCTATATTTTGTATCTCCTATTATAATAGACTCTTCCAAGAATTGCAAGGCATTCTTCTATTCCATATAATCTTGTATCGCAGAACCGTATACGGATATAGCTGGGCATAGATTATAAGCGCGGTACACACTGGTGCGCAGATTCCAATCCCCGCTGCGCGCGGAGTCAAATATGATAATCGGCATCCAGAATCCCCCTTATGATCCGGTGCGCTCTGCTTACCTCCTCTACCGCCACACCGACTACAAGCCTGTCTTCACAACGTACATAGCGCTGCATGTTGATATCTATGTCCTGTATGGAGAGGCTGGAGACGATTATGCCGATTCTCCGCGTGTTGAAACGTCCCTGCTCGATGTAGAGCAGCCGCACTTCCCCGTTAATGTCGATAGTGGTCGCGTCCAGCTCCTGCTTCAGCATGGCAATGAAGCCGTCTATCTTTCCGCTCTCCGTCTTCCTTACCACTATCGCAAGCCAGTCGATGTTGATTGCCATGCATTCGCAGGGAATGAGGCATTTCTCCAGCACCTCGAATATCTTAAGGACGCTTTTCCTGTCCCTTGCCAGCTTCGCCCGCCCAATCGTCACCCGAATCGCGGATATTTCCCGAATTCTGCTCTCCATCTATCATCCCAACGCTTTCCCTTTTTTCCTTCATGGCATATGCGGCTATGCCAGTGTAAGTTATTTATCAAAACTTGTGCAAGTATACCATAAAATCGGGGAAAAGACAACTGGTTTTGGGAGGATTGGGGGATTTTCGGGAATTTTCGGCTGGAGTGCGCTTGTGGGTTCTGGTAGCGCATCTGTGGGCATAGGATGAAACAACCAACGGAGGCATTAGCGTTTTTCATCTTCTCCACCGTTCTTCGTTATACAGCTTCCTAAATGCCGTCGCTGCCTCTCGCAGTCTTTTCTGCTCTTTCGCATCATGTTTTATGCTGAACGCTTTTTCTCCAAGCAGGCTGGCATGAAATTCATGTTTCTTTATTGTGTCGGTTTCGGAATTATCAAACTTTTTTTCCCTATAAAGGCTCTCTAACGTATTTTCTGGATAATATTCATGTAATATTTTATATGCCTCTAGAACTGTCTCTTATACACATCTGACGCTGCCGACGAAGAGACTCGTGTA
>CAMQOJ010000418.1 GCA_947003375.1 uncultured Lachnospiraceae bacterium | reverse complement strand
AGCCAGGAGGGCAGAGAGCTTTTGGAGAGCGCAGAGCAGGTCTGGCGGGTGGATTCGGGGCGAAAAAGCGGTTCCGCCTATCGGGGAATGACCGGCTATTTTGTAGTGCGGACAGACAGGAACGAAGTGCTCCTGGCGGCCTGCTATGGGGAGGCAGGCATGGAAGAGGGGCATTCCATGGAAGGAGAGCATTCCATGGAAGAGTATTCCGGCGAGCATATACGATGGCTCTGGCGCGTGGAGCGGCAGGCGGACGCGGGGGATACCATGTATCTCGCCGCGCTGATCGCCTCCATGAGCTCCGACAGGAATCCACAGATTTTCGCCCTCTATGAATCCGACACCATGCCGGACAGACTGCTGGCAGGCTATCTGGACGACAGCGGCCGCAGGGGCTTTGCGCTGTTTTTGAAAGATTCCTCCTCCGGTGGTGGATGGAAGATAAAGGGCTTTGGCCCGATTCAGAGCGATGCCCCCAAAAAGGGGCAGGCTTTTGCCCTAAACGAGGCCTTTGGCCATGTCACCATAGGGGAAGAATGGAATCTTGGCCACAGCGTTACCATCGCGGCGAGCAACAGCGGAGACCTGGCCAGCGTCACGGCGGAGGCGGGTGGCAGGACACAGGAGGTCTCTGCGGGCGGGAACAGCGTTCCGGACATGTTCGTCTTCGAATGGTCTCGGGTGTTGACCAGAGAGGAGGCAGAGGCGGTCAGGGTGCGCTACTACAATGCGCTGGGAGAGGAGATCGGATTGCCTTTCACGGAGTAGCCACACAGGCGATTTCACCAGGGCGCTTTACAGGAAAACATTACAGGAAACCTGGAAAACTTCTCATTGACAGGATAGATTTTCCTGTGGTAAACTGACCTTGATAAAGGGAGTAGCTTGCATGGACATGTTCCGTGTTTACCTTGCCGTCAATACGATTCCTCCGGCGCGGACCGGGGAATCCGGCTCTGTGAATAAGAAGCGAGACTTTGTTGCACATTGATGATGCAGTAAAGTGCTCGCTTTTTTGCAGACCGGAAATCTTCTCCGTCTGCAGAAAACGGACAAAGGCTGCCGGTTTCTGGAAAAAAGGAGGACATGTAGGCATGGGAATGGTATTTTCGCTATTGTTGTTGGTTCTGGGATTCGTGCTTCTGGTGAAAGGGGCGGACCGCTTCGTGGACGGCGCCTCCGATATCGCCGGGCGGCTGGGCATATCGCAGCTTGTCATCGGGCTGACCATCGTGGCCATGGGCACCAGCGCCCCGGAGGCGGCGGTGAGCATAACGGCCGCCGTCAAGGGGAACGCCGATATCACCATTGGAAACATCGTGGGGAGCAATATTCTGAATATTCTGATTATTTTGGGGCTTTCCTCCGTTGTGGCTCCGCTGGCAGTCTCCGTGCACACATTATTCCGCGATATTCCATTCATGATTGCGATTACCATGCTGCTGCTCTTCCAGGGGAGTGGCGGGAATGTGGGCTTTGGGGAGGGAACGGTGCTGACGCTGCTCTTTCTGGGCTATACGGGCTGTCTGCTGTGGATGTCGAAAAAGGAGAGCTTACAGAACGGGGGTGGGCTTGCTCCGGAACAGAAAGGCACAGCCCGGAAAGGACGCCTGTGGCAGCCCCTCCTGAACACCCTGGCCGGCCTGGCCATGATAGTCCTGGGCAGCCAGCTCGCCGTGAACGCCGCCACCGACCTGGCCAGGCTCTTCGGCATGAGCGAACGGTTCATCGGCCTGACCATCGTGGCCCTGGGCACCTCCCTGCCGGAGCTTTTCACCTCCGTGGCCGCCGCCGCGAAGGGAAACGCCGATATCGCCATCGGCAATATCGTGGGCAGCAATATCTTCAACATCCTCTTCGTGGTGGGCGTGTCCGCGCTGATTACCCCCGTGCCGTTTTCGGCACAGTTCCATGCCGACATGTGGACTGCGGCGGCAGCGGGAGTCCTGCTCCTTGTCTGCAGCATAAAGGGGCGGAGGCTGGGACGCCCGGGCGGAATCGCCATGCTGGCGGGATATGCGCTGTATTTCGTCTTCATATGCCTCTGACAAGGATTTTTCCACAAAATTCGGGCATAAATAATGACAGCGTAAAGAAGACGATGAATAGAAGACGACGAATAGAAGACAGGAAGGAAATTCACAGGAGAAGAGAGTATGGATATTTTTAACGCACTGACACTGACAGGGGGCCTGAGCCTGTTCCTGTTCGGCATGAGCATCATGGGCCAGGCCCTGGAGCGCAGGGCCGGCGGGAAGCTGCGCGCCCTTCTGGGGAAATTCACTACAGGCCGGGCGGCCGGGCTGCTGACAGGCCTGGTCGTGACCGCGGTGATACAGAGTTCCTCGGCCACCACGGTGATGGTGGTGGGCTTCGTCAATTCGGGGCTCATGACCCTGCGCCAGGCTGTCAATGTCATCATGGGGGCCAATGTGGGCACCACGGTGACGGCCTGGATATTGAGCCTGGCGGGAATCGACAGCGGCAGCTGGTACATCCGCCTTGCGAAGCCCTCCTCCTTCACGCCTCTCCTGGCCCTGGCCGGAATCATCCTGTACATGTTCTGCCGGGGAGAGAAAAAGAAGGACACAGGCATGATCTTCCTGGGCTTCGCCACATTGATGTTCGGCATGGAGACCATGTCCGGGGCGGTGTCGGGGCTGCGGGAGGTTCCGGCCTTTCGGGAGCTGTTCGTCATGTTCGAAAATCCCCTGCTGGGCGTGCTGGCAGGGGCGGCCCTGACCGCGATCATCCAGTCCAGCTCCGCCTCCGTTGGCATCCTCCAGGCCCTGGCGGTGACTGGCCAGGTGTCCTACGGGGCGGCCATCCCCATCATCATGGGCCAGAACATCGGCACCTGCGTCACAGCCATGCTCTCCTCGGTGGGAGCCAACAAGAACGCCAAGCGGGCCGCCATGGTGCATCTGTCCTTCAACTGCATCGGAACGGCGGTGTGGATATCGGTATTCTCCGTGGCCAGAGGGATATTCCACCTGCATTTCCTGGAGGAGCCAGCCTCCCTCCTGGGCATTGCCGTGGCCCATTCCGTCTTCAATGTCCTGTGCCTGCTCCTGATTCTGCCTCTGTCGGATGTCCTGGAGAAGCTGGTGACAAAGATGGTGCCGGACGTGCGGCGCAAAGAGGAGTACATGGAGCTGGACGAACGCCTCTTCGCCGCGCCCTCCATCGCCCTGGAGCGCTGCCACAGGGTCACCGGGTCCATGGCGCAGATGTCCGTGGCATCCCTGAAAGAAGCCATCGATGCGCTGGGGAACCTGACCCCGGAGCTGGCGGCGGCCATCCGCCTGAAAGAGGAGAAGACGGATTACTACGAGGACATCTTAAGCACCTACCTGGTAAAGCTCAGCGCCCTGCAGATTTCCGCCGCGGACAGCACAGAGGCGGCAAAGCTGCTGAAGACCATAGGGGATTTCGAGCGGATTTCCGACCACGCCGTGAACCTCCTGGGGGCCGCGGAGGAGATGGCGCAGAAGGAGCGCAGCTTCAGCCCTGCGGCCCGCCGTGAGCTGGAGGTGCTCTGCGGGGCGGTGGCGGAGATTCTGGATTTGTCCCTGGAGGCATTCCTGGAGCAGAACCTGGAGGCAGCCGCCGCGGTGGAGCCCCTGGAGCAGGTGATCGACCGCCTGAAAGAACAGATGCGCACCAGACATATCCTGCGGATGCAGCAGGGGGGCTGTTCCATCACGGCCGGGTTCGTGTGGTCCGACATGCTGACGGACCTGGAGCGGACGGCCGACCACTGCTCCAACATCGCAGGCTGTATGCTGGACATGGCGCTGCAGGACATGAGCCTTCATGAGCATTTGCGGAAATTCCGGGACGGAAGCGAGGAATTCGGCAGGAGGTTCAGGGAGTATGAGGAGAAGTACGCGCTGCCGGAGATCTGAAAAATGAGGGGGGATTCCCTCATTTTTTTGTGGTATGCCGGGAAAAAGTCCCTCATTTTTTTGCGATCTCAGTAAAAAAGTCCCTCATTTTTTGTGATTCAGGTTGAACGGACAGGGTATTTTTTGTATCATTCCTCCTGAAGGAATACATCAGGCGGGCAGAGCCGGACAAGTTTATAAATTTTTAATTTATTCTCTGCCAAAGATTCGTTGCGGACGCTGGCAGCAGTATGGTATACTTGATTATATGTATGAATTCGCGAATTCTTGATTTCATTGTCTTATTGTAAAATAGACTGTAGAGCGATTCGGGAAGTCCACGAGATTAGATAAGGAGGCAAGGCGGCGATATGAGACGTGTTTTGGTGGTGGATGACGACTGT
>CAMQOJ010000417.1 GCA_947003375.1 uncultured Lachnospiraceae bacterium | reverse complement strand
ATATATGAGATGCCCTGCATCGAACCGAATTCCCTGCATATACTACATAAGACAGCATCCATATGACTTTTTGTAATTTCATATTGACATTACAGATATTATATGTTATGCTGACAACAGTGATCAGGTTGCAGAAACTTGCGATGCCTGCGACCGGAAGGAGGACCTGCGGGCCCTCCTTTTTTTCAAGGAGAAGCCATGTCGAGAAAATCTTTCAGGCCCGTCAAGCCTTTTCTTACATACCAGGAGCTGCTTGTAAAGCTCTCTGATGACAAAAATCTCATTATCCCAGATTTGGAATCTGCGAAGTCCATATTGACAGATATCTCTTATTATGCCTTAATGAATGGTTACAAAAGCCTGTATTATGACAGGATAACCCGCCAATATGTTACGGGCACCAGCTTCAATGATATCCTGGCGCTGTATTATTTTGACGAAAGGCTGCGCTCCCTTGTCTTCAAATATATCTGCCACATAGAGCAGAAAATGCGTTCCCTGATATCCTACCACTTCTCTGAAGCATATTCTCACCTCCAGACCGATTACCTGAATCCTGCCAATTATGACATTACCCCCAAAAACAGATCCGAGATTGCCAAGCTGACCTACATGCTTTCAAAGGAAGCGAACATGAATACAGACCATCCATATGTAGTCTATCAGCGGGCTACATATGGCGATGTCCCCCTGTGGGTCGTGCTGAACACCCTGACTTTTGGCCAGATTTCCAAAATGTATTCCCTTCTCACCGCAAGCCTGAAGGCAAAAATCAGTCTGCACTTCCACGCAGTATCGGAAAAAGAGCTTGCCCAATACCTGAAGGCGCTTACCCATTTCAGGAATGTCTGCGCCCACAATGAACGTCTGTTTTCATTCAGATGCCGTATCGATATTCCAGACACCCGTCTCCATGGCAAACTGTCCATTCCGCGGAAAGGGACGCAGTATCTCCAGGGCAAATCCGACCTGTTTGCTGTGGTGATCGCTCTGCGCTATCTGCTGTCCCGAAAAGATTTTTCCACGTTCCGCCAGGAGCTGTCGCGCCTGATTTCCACGCTGCTGAAGCAGTCTCCTATGTTGCCTGAGGAAAGATTACTGACAGCAATGGGATTTCCAGGAGGCTGGAAATCCCTTACCAGATACAGGCTTTAGCAGCTTTCCGCCTCCCTCTTCCTCCGCCTGGCCCGGATGCGCCGGGCCACAAGCGCGATGACCACCGCCAGCGCCACAGCCCTCTTCAGGTTCCTTCTCCTGGTCTCCTTTATCTCTTCCTTCTCCTTTTCGCTCATAAACTGGTTCATAGACTGATTCCTCCCTTATCTTTAGACCATTCTTTCAGATTTTCTCTTTTACACATTTTCGCTTGCTTTTTCTCATACATGTCCTCTGCTTCACAGCCGAAGCCGCAGCAGTTTCCCATCCTACCTGCTGACGATCCTGTAATAGGTCCTGGCCGTCAGGTTATACACAAAGACATACATCACTGCGAACACCAGGAAGCACGCCCCGGTACAGGCGATGAAGAGCTTCGTGTTCGTCAACTGCATCAGTACCAGCAGCTTGGAGATCAGAGGGAACGCCGCCGTCACATGGATCCCCGCCACGATCAGAGGCAGGAAGAACACCGTCACCACCTGGGAGTGGATGGCGGACTTCACCTCATCCCGGCTCATCCCCACCTTCTGCATGATCGAGAACCGTTCCCTGTCGTCATACCCTTCCGAAATCTGCTTGTAGTATATGATCAGCACCGTGGCCATGACGAAGAGCACTCCCAGGAACACGCCGATGAAGAACAGCCCGCCATACAGGGATATGAAGGATAACCTGGCCTCCGCCCGCGCTTCCGTCAGGGCGCTGATCTGATTCCGGTTCATGCAGTCCAGCAAAGCGTTGTAGAATGCGTTCTGCTCCTCCTCATCGGCATCCATGTCGAAGCCGTAGACCTGTCTGATGCTCCTGGCATCCTCCCCCAGAAGCTCCCTCTGCGCGTCATAAATCTCCAGAAGGGCCTCCCTGTCGGGAACCACGATATAGATGGTGTTGGAGATATTGGCCGAGTATTGGCCGTTGCCCACAAAGGAATCCAGCTTCTCCGCTATCCTGTACTCCCTGCCGAGCAGCCTGAAGACAGGAATGTCAAAGGAAGTCCGGTTGGAATAGACCATGACCTCATCTTCCTCCAGGGTCTTCCGCTCCTTCATGACAGCATTGTAGTCCTCCAGCGCGATGAAGAATAATTCATCCATGGAGTCCAGCGCCGATGTCACTCCTATCTCATGGCTTTCCTCGTACTTATATTCGTGCGAGGCCGAAAGTCCCAGGTACAGATAGGCCATCTCGTTCTTCACAGCCAGGCCCCGCTCCCTCTGCAGGGCCCGAATCGCCTCGATGTACGCCTGGTTCCCCTGGGGCGCATCCTCCTTGAAGTAGACCATGATGTCCGCCGGATAGCGCTCCCTCACCACATCCTCCATGCCGATCATCAGGGAGGTGGTGGTGGACACCATCACCAGCACCATGGTGGACAGGACGCAGATATTGGCGAGCCCCACGGCATTCTGCTTCATGCGGTAGATCATCCCGGACACGCTGACGAAATGCCTTGTCCGGTAATAATATTTCCTGTTCTTCCGCAGAATCTTCAGAAGGGCGATGCTCCCGGCGGTGAAGAGCAGATAGGTCCCGATGATGACCAGCACCACTGCCACGAAGAACAGCAGCAGGGATGCCAGCGGGTCACTGACCGTGACAGCGATATAATATCCGCCGCCTACAGAGACCAGCCCCGCCAGAGCCAGAAGCCATCTGGTGGAAGGCTCTTTCTCCCCCGCGCTCCCGGCCTGCAGCAGTGCGATGGGATCCGCCACATGGACCTGCCTGATGGCGTTGATGCAGATCAGGAGGAAAATCACCGCGAATATCTGCACTGTCTGCCAGATGACCCTTGCGGATACGAAAAAGCCCAAAGGCACGCCGCCCCCTATGATTTTCCCCACAAGGAGATACATGGCCTTGTCCAGGACCATGCCCAGGAGCAGCCCCAGGACCAGGCTCCCCAAGGCCAGATAGGCGGTCTCCCAGCCCAGCACCCAGGCCAGGTGGCGCTTCTCCATGCCCAGGATGTTGAATACGCCGAATTCCTTTTTCCTGCGCTTCACCAGGAAGCTGTTTGTATAGAACAGGAAGATGACGGCGAACAGCGCCACCACATGGCTCCCTATGAACATCAGCTCGCTGAGGTAACCGCCGCCTATCATCTCTTCGACCCCCGGATTCTGGGACAGGGATTTGACGATATAGTACATGGCCACAGTGATGATGCAGGTGAGCATGTAGGGGACGTACGTCCTTGCGTTCTTTTTCATGTTTCCTGCCGCTAATTTCGGATAGAAGCTCTTCTTCATGCCATCATCCTCCTGCCTCTCTCCCCGGCGTCCGTGTTCCCTGTGGCCAGCAGGGTCAATGTGTCCGATATCTTCTGATAGAGCTGCTCGTTGGTGCTGTTCCCTTTGTAGATCTGGTGGAACACCTCACCGTCCTTGATGAACAGCACCCGCCCCGCATGGCTGGCAGCCTTGGTGGAATGGGTCACCATGATGATGGTCTGTCCGTCCTCATTGATCTCGTTGAAGATCCGCAGCAGCCCGTCTGTGGCCTTGGAGTCCAGGGCCCCTGTGGGCTCGTCCGCCAGGATCAACTGGGGATTGGTGATCAGGGCCCGGGCCACCGCTGCACGCTGCTTCTGGCCGCCGGATACCTCATAGGGGTATTTCTTCAGGATCTCCCGGATGCCCAGCTTCTCCGCGATGGGCCCGAGCCTACTTTCCATCTCCCTGTAGTCCTTGCCGCTGAGCACCAGGGGCAGGAAGATATTGTCCTGGATGGAAAAGGTGTCCAGGAGGTTGAAGTCCTGGAACACGAACCCCAGGTTGTTGCGGCGGAAGGCTGCCAGCTCCTTCTCCTTCACGTTCCAAAGGCTCTTCCCCGACAGGAGCACCTGCCCTCCGGTGGGCCTGTCTAATGCCGCCAGGATATTCAGGAGCGTGGTCTTGCCGGAGCCGGACTCGCCCATGATCGCCACATATTCGCCCTGCTCCACGGAGAAGGACACGTTAGCCAGCGCCTGGACCTGATTGCCCCCGAAGCGCGTGGTATAGACCTTTCTAAGGCTCTGTGCCTCTAATAGAACCATATGAATCGACCTCCTTGCTGTTTGCTGTGTTTTGTTCTTGGAACTATCCCTGTCTCTTATACACATCTCCGAGCCCACGAGACAGATGAGGATCTC
>CAMQOJ010000416.1 GCA_947003375.1 uncultured Lachnospiraceae bacterium | reverse complement strand
GCAGAAGTACGGCAGAGTTGTGGTTGGGTGCCTTAGCGATAAGGCTTCGATTCGCTACAACCGCTTCCCGACAGTACCGGAAAATATGCGCATGGATATGTACAAAAAAATAAAAGGTATCGATTCTGTGATCCTTCAGGATGACATGCTCTATGACGATGTGATAGGGTATCTGCATCCTGACTATGTCATCCATGGAGACAACTGGAAAGAGGGGGTGGAATCTGCCATCCGTTCCCATGTCCAGAAGCTTCTATCGGCATACAATGGAGAAATCATAGATGTGCCATACACTCGCAATGAAGATGTCAAGAAGACTGACCTTCAGCTGAAGGAAAAACTCTCTATGCCTGAATATAGGAGAAAACGTTTGAGGCAGCTTATTTCCATGACCCCGATTGTGAAGGCCATGGAAGCGCATAGTGGATTGACCGGCCTCATCGTGGAGAAGACTGTTATCGAAGGGGACAATGGCAGGCTGGACCAATTTGATGCCATGTGGGTGAGCTCCTTATGCGATAGCACCGCCAAAGGCAAACCGGATATTGAGCTTGTAGACATGACATCACGGTTCCGCACGATAGAGGATATTACTGAGGTGACGACAAAACCTATCATATTCGACGGAGATACCGGCGGGTTGACGGAACACTTCGTCTATACTGTGAGGTCGCTTGAGCGGCTAGGCGTCTCTGCTGTAATCATCGAGGACAAGAAGGGGCTCAAGAAGAACAGCCTCTTCGGTACAGAGGTCGGGCAGACCCAGGCTACGATTGAGGAGTTCAGCGCGAAAATCGCGGCCGGCAAGAAAGCGCAGCTGACCGATGACTTCATGATAATTGCCCGTATAGAGTCCCTTATCCTTGAGGAGGGCATGGAAGACGCGCTGGAAAGGGCACGGGCGTTCGTGAAGGCAGGGGCTGACGGCATCATGATACAGAGCCGGAAAAAAGACCCTGAGGAGATTATAGAATTCTGCGACAGGTTCCGGGAAGGAGACAGAGCCACCCCAATCGTGGCGGTGCCGTCCAGCTATAATGTAATCACAGAAGATGAGCTTGCCGCGCACGGCGTGAACATTGTCATCTATGCGAACCAGCTGACCAGAGCGGCAGTCCCGACCATGCAGCAGACTGCCGAGGAGATATTGAGACATCACAGGGCAAAGGAAGTCGACGATAGGCTGATGCCGATCAAGCAGATAATAACACTGATTGACGAGATATGATGCGGGGGGATTGCAATGCAAATCAAAAGAAACGTACTCTTAAACCCAGGGCCGTCAACGACGACGGATACAGTGAAGATGGCGCAGGTGGTGCCTGACATCTGCCCGAGAGAGAGGGAATTCCGATCTATCATGGCTCCGATGAGAGAGGAACTGGTGAAGATAGTCCATGGCGGAGATGACTATGCTGCCGTATTGTTCTGCGGCTCGGGCACGATCTGTATCGACGCCACATTGAATTCGCTCCTTGATGCAGGAAAGAAGGCCCTTGTAATCAACAATGGGTCATATAGCCAGAGGGCCGTCGACGTCCTCGACTGTTACGGACTGCCCTTCATTAACCTTGAACAGCCTATTTACACGGTGCCGGACTTGAGCGCGATTGAGGAAGCGCTGAAGGCGGACGATGGTATCGGCTATGTCTACATGGCACATCACGAAACAGGGAGCGGGTTATTGAATCCGATACGTGAGGTCGGGGCATTGGCGCATGAATACGGCGCTTTCTTTATCACAGATACAACGTCATCCTATGCGATGATCCCTATCAATGTCTATGACGACAATGTGGATTTCTGCATGGCGTCCGCCCAGAAAGGGATCATGGGAATGGCAGGGCTTTCCTATGTCATCGGGAGGAGGAACATCATAGAGGAGAGCAGCAGATATCCAAAGAGGTCATATTACTGCAATCTCTATATGCAGTATGACTTCTTTGAGCGTACTGGAGAGATGCATTTCACTCCCCCGGTCCAGACGATCTATTCGGCAAGACAGGCCCTGATGGAATACTGGAATGAAGGCGAGGGGAAGAAATGGGAAAGACATCAGAGGGTGATGGCGGCAATCCACCACGGCGAAGAAAAGCTCGGGCTTAAGGAAATCCTGGACCGCAGCGTCCAGTCCGGCCTTGTGTCAGCCGTTAAGTACCCCGACGATCCGAATTGGGATTTTGAGAAAGTCCACAACTATTGCTATGAAAGAGGGTTTACCATTTATCCTGGAAAGATTGAACAGCAGGGGACGTTTAGGCTCTGTGCCTTAGGGGCGATTGACGAATCCGACATAGAGGAGTTCTGGAAAGTGTTTGAAGCGGCCCTTAAGGAGTATGGCATCCAGACACCTGTTTGGTACAAGGAGGCCTGATTATGGGTGAGATGGCAATACTGATGGCGGCAGGCCTCGGGACAAGGATGAGGCCATTGACGGACACGACGCCAAAACCTCTTATCAAGGTCAATGGGAAGCCCATGATTGAAACAGTCATCGAGGGATTGCTGAGGCGCGGCATTGACAGGGTCTTCGTTGTGGTTGGACACCTGGGAGAGCAATTTAGGTATTTGGCTGAAAAGTATGAAAACCTCAGCATAGTAGAGAACAAGGACTATAGGACCATGAACAACATATCATCGGTCCATGCGGTATGCGATGAGTTGATTGACACGGAATCCGACTGCTTTATCTGTGAAGCGGATCTGTATGTAAGAGACGGCGCATTGTTTGAAACCGAACTATCCCATTCCTGTTATTTCGGCAAGATGGTCAAAGGGCATTCTGATGACTGGGTGTTCGACACAGATGGAAGCGGCAGGATCACCAGGGTCGGAAAGGCAGGGGACGACTGCTTCAATATGGTAGGGGTATCGTGGTTTGCCCAGAGGGATGCGCGGATCCTGGGGCAGCTGATCAAAGACACGTATGCCGGGGACGGTTATGAATGTTTGTTCTGGGACGATGTCGTGAATAGAAACCTCGACAAACTCAATCTTGTCGTGCACGAGATAGGCAGGGAGCAGCTTGTGGAGATTGATACCGTTGAGGAGCTCCTTGGAATTGATATAATTCGGAATACAGATATGAAATAGATGAAATTACAAATCATCCGCGCGGGGGCATTTATCGATGAAGGTAGAAAAACTTGTAGAAATAATAGGGTCAGACTTTTTCACGGGGGTTCCGGACAGCCAACTGAAGGCTTTGTGCGATTATCTGATGGCTACATATGGGATTGACCCAAAGCACCATATCATTGCAGCGAATGAAGGGAACTGCGCGGCATTGGCAGCGGGATACCATCTTGCGACAGGCAAATTTCCCGTGGTCTATATGCAGAACAGCGGTGAAGGCAACATTATCAATCCTGTAGCCAGCCTTTTGAGCGACAAGGTCTGTGCAGTCCCTGTCATTTTCATTGTCGGCTGGCGCGGCGAGCCTGGTACCCATGACGAGCCGCAGCATATCTATCAGGGAGAAGTCACTGTGAAGCTGCTGGAGGACATGGACATCAAGCCGTTCATAATCGGGAAGGGGACAACCGATGGGGAAGCCGAGGGGGCCATGGAGGGATTCCGCCATATCCTTGCGGCGGGAAAGGACGTCGCTTTCGTGGTCCGTAAAGGCGCGCTGACCGATGCGCCGAAGGTCGCGTATAAGAACAGCAATACTATGTCCCGTGAAGAGATTATTAAGCACATCATCAGGGCCAGCGGGGAAGACCCGATTGTAAGCACGACCGGCAAGGCAAGCCGCGAGCTGTTCGAGGCGAGGGCGGCAAATGGGCAGAGCCACAAATATGATTTCCTGACCGTGGGGTCAATGGGGCATAGCTCTTCCATTGCGCTTGGAGTGGCAATCAACAAGCCGGGGCAGAGAATCTGGTGCATAGATGGGGATGGGGCGGTCTTGATGCACATGGGCTCCATGGCGGTCATTGGGGCGAATGCGCCTCATAACTTGATTCATGTTGTGATTAACAACGGAGCCCATGAAACCGTTGGCGGGATGCCGACTGTGGCCGGGAAGATAGACCTGGTCGCTATTGCGAAAGCGTGTGGGTACCCGGATGCGGTATGCGTGGATAATTTCGAGGATTTGGACAGGGAGCTGGAAGCTGCGAAAAGCCGCAGAGGACTGAGCTTGATTGAAGTGAAGTGCTCCATTGGTGCAAGAGAAAATCTGGGAAGACCGACAGCTACGGCGCTGGAAAACAAAGAGGGCTTTATGGGGTATCTTATGACATTATGATTCCGTCTGCTAAGAAATATATAGGATGGCGATGGCGGAGGAGACAATATG
>CAMQOJ010000415.1 GCA_947003375.1 uncultured Lachnospiraceae bacterium | reverse complement strand
CGTATCGCAATCTGTGATGATGAAAAATACATGTCCGACCAGATACAGGAGCTGGCCTGCGCATTTTTTGGCAGGAGAAACAGGGAGATTGCCATCCGGAGGTTTTCCTGCGGCCAGGAGCTGCTGGAATACGACGGGCAGATAGACATCCTGTTTTTGGATATACAGATGAAGGGCATGGACGGCATGGAGACGGCGAAGAGGCTCCGGGCGGGGAAGTTCCGGGGCTTCCTGATCTTCATCACGGTACTGCGGGAGATGGTGTTCCAGTCCTTCGAGGTGCAGGCCTACGACTACCTGCTCAAGCCCATTGAGGAAGCCAGGTTCGAGAAGACCATGGAGCGTCTGCTTGCGTCCATGCACAGCGCCGGCGAGTCCAGCCTGCTGGTGCAGAAGGGATATGAGAGCCGCATCATCCAAAAGGAGGACATCGTCTTCTGCGAGATCATAGACCGGAAAATCTACCTGAACCTGGCCTCCGGCGAGGTGGTGGACTATTATGAGCGGATCGAGAACCTGGAGACGAAGCTGGACAGCCGTTTTTTCCGGTGCCACAGAAGCTTCCTGATCAATCTGGGGCATCTAAGGGGCTATAAGAACGGGACGGCGTATATGGACAATGGCAGGGAGATTCCTGTATCACGGCTGCGTGGTAAAGAGTTCTCCAGCGTGATCCTGGAGTATATGAAGGATATGTGAGAACCTGCCAGGGGGGAGGGAAATGGCTGACTATCTGGATTTTTTCAATGTATATGTCATGGGAGGCGTGGAGCTGCTTTTCCAGTTCTGCTTTCTTGCAAGGATTCTGAAAAGGAAGGTAAGGCTCCCTTTTCTCTTCCTGTTCGCGGTGTGCGGGGCCTTCGTCACCCAGATTGCTTCATATGCCACGATTCTGGGATTCGTGATGCTTGTGCTTCTGCTCATAACAGGCGGGGTGCTGCTCTGCCATGCGGATTTCAAGTCCTCCCTTTTGTATGCGGCGCTGGTGACCGAAATCATGCTGCTCTGCTATGGAATCATGAAGCATCTGTCCAGCATTTTGCTCCCTTTGGTGCCTGTGGACCTCCAGGCCGGGACGGGCATTATGTTCATGCTGGCCACGGAGATTCTGTCGCTGCTATTGACCGGAATCTGCTATTCCCTTGTCTGCCGGTACTTTTCCGGGGAGGCCCTTTGCACCGCGGAGCAGATGCAGTATATGTATCTTGTCTTCATCCCGATTCTGATGATATTCGTCATGAGCGAGTATATCAATGCCCTTGAATTTGACATCATAATAATGGAGGGCGCCCCCTCGGAATATCTGTTCAGCCACGGGCAGCTTCTCGTCATGCATCTCCTGGGGCTGGCCAGCCTGTTCTGCATCCTGTTCACCTATAAGAAGCTGCAGCAGAGCTTCCGGCTCAGCACGGAAATTTCCCTGCTGGAGCAGGAGGAGCACTCCCTGAACCAGTATGTGGAGGAGGCGAAGGCCCATTATGAAAGGACAAAGTCCTTCCGCCATGACATCAGAAACCATATCGCTGTGATGAAAAGGCTGCTGCAGAGCGGGAACCTGGAACAGGCGGTGAACTATATGGAGGACATGGACGACATGGCGGAGAAGATGTCGTTCCCCTGCAGCACCAATAACCCGGTGGCGGACATCCTGGTGGGGAGCAAGCTGGGCCTGGCGGGGAGCATGGGAATCCGGGTGGGCTGTTCCCTGCTCCTGCCCTATCCCTGCGGCCTCCGGGACATCGATATCTGCATCATCCTGTCCAATGCCCTGGACAATGCAATCCACGCGTGCAAAAGCCTGGATGCCGACGCGGAGCGGTATATCCATGTGTCAGGGCGCATCCAGGGGGATTTCCTGATGATGGAGGTCGAGAACAGCTTCCATGGGAAGGGCATGGTGAAGCCGGGGACAGGGCTGTCGAACGTGAAAGCGGTAGCGGAGAAATACGGCGGGGCCATGAGCGTGGAGACCCGGGGGGATGTGTTCGTCCTCCATGTGCTGCTGATCATCCCACGGCATCCAGAGGGCATTTCACGGCAGATGGATGGATGAAACAGCCCCGATTCCCCACATTATATATTTATTTCCCAATACCCGGATTTATCGGATCCGACTCTTTTAAGCACCCCTTTTTCTTTCAGCCTTTTCATTCGGCCGAAGACAGCCTTTCTCCCGATATTCAATCTGGCGGCAAGCTCCTGATAGGTGTAGGCAGGATCCTCGGAGAGTAGTTCGAGTATTTGCTGTTCTTTCTCTGTGAAAGTTACAGTTCCGTTTACAGTTCCATTTACAGTTCCATTTACAGTTCCGTTTTTGGAAGGCCCATATACAACTCTGTCTTCCGGGGCAATGAATTTAATCATAGCGGAATTACCAGTGATATCATATTCGGGCAGCGGTACATGGTCTTCCCTGCAGGCCTGACAGATTTTTCAATCCAACGTCCCCAGACTAATATCAAGGAGATGGTGAAAATTTCACGCAGCATCCCACGGCATCCAGAGGGCATTTCACGGCAAATGGATTAAGCCCAGGCTTCTTTTGACCGAAAAAGGAAAAGGCAGCTTGTGAAAGGCTAGGCCTTGTCAAAGACTTTCAGGTGGGAGAGAAGATGATGAACAAGAAAAAATGGATTCAGATGGCATCGGTTTATTCGGTCATCTATACGGCGATAACGCTGCTGAGCAGTGTCCTGTATCTTAGCAATGGCGTTTATGAAGATCCCAGCGGCAACTGGCATGAATTGGACAGGGCCATCATTCTCCTGATCGGGATCGCGGCATTTGAATTGTGTACGAACCTGCCCGTGAAATCGTTGATTCTCAGGTATGTAGCCGCGTATGTTCCCTCCCAGCTCCTGGCTTTCGCTTATGTGTGGTTCAGTGGGTTGCGGGAGCCCCTGGCGAAGACGGCGTACCGGGACATCTGGATCAACTTTACCTGCCTTTTTCTGCTGCTGTGCATGGTGAATACCATAGTTGACATCTGTAGGAAGAAAAGGCGGCAAAAGGAAGGTGAAAAGCAATGATGGAATCTGTCGGGAAATTTCTTCCAATTTTTGTGGGTCTGCTTCTTATACTGCGCGGCCTGCTCTGGGTGGCTGACGGAAAGAAGGGGAATAAGAGAAGCCTTTCCCTGGGGCTGGCTGCCATTGTGGTAGGAATCATCATGTTCATAACGGTGCTTTTTGAGGCTCTGTAGATTAGGAGAACGATTCTTGGGATAAGGATGCAAGGATACGGGAGCAGAAGGAGGGCAAAATGAGCAAATATAGCGCTCTGTGGGAATATGTGCAGAAAAACGGAAGCCAGGCCTTGAAGCTGACCTTTGAGGAGATACAGGAAATCGCGGGGATACCCATAGACCATTCTTTCCTGAAATACAAGAAGGAGCTTACGGAATATGGCTATCAGGTCGGGAAGATATCCATGAAGGAACAGACAGTGCTTTTTACCAAGATGGACTGACAAGGACAGAAGCCAGGCGGGAATGAGCGGCTGGAGAGGAGAGTTCAGAATGAACGATTTAAAAGAATTAGGGAAACTGATGAAAGAGCATCCCATCATCATAGTCGTCACGCTGGCGGCCATGGCCGTAGGCGCGGTTCTGGGAGCCGTCGCGTTCTATCAGGGATGGCTGGGCTGAAATCTACAGAGGAGATACACTATGGAATTAATAAGACTCACACAGGAAAACCTTGAGAAGGAGCACATCTGCTGCGCTATCTCTAATAACAAGGACATCCAGGTCATGTCCAAGAAGAACTGGCTGAAGGACAGAATTGACGAAGAACTTGTCTTCCTGAAAGCCAATGTCCGGGGAAAATGCTTTATCGAGTACATTCCCGCGGAATACGCCTGGGCCCCCGTGGAGGCGGAGGGCTATATGTACATCGACTGCCTCTGGGTATCCGGGCAGCTCAAGGGACATGGATACTCGAACCTCCTGCTGGATGCCTGCATGGAGGACAGCAGAGCGAAAGGGAAAAAGGGGCTTGTGATTCTGTCCTCCAAAAAGAAGATGGGATTCCTCTCCGACCCCGGGTACATGGCACACAAGGGCTTTCAGACGGCGGATGCCGCGGAGCCCTATTTCGAGCTGATGTATCTGCCTTTTGCGGAGGGCGCAGAGCCGCCCCGCTTCCGGGACACGGTGCGCAGGCATGGGGACATGCCGAAAGGCTTCGTGCTCTATTATACGAACCAGTGCCCCTTTACGGCAAAATATGTGCCCAAGCTGGAGGAGATGGCAAAGGCCCGGAACGCGGTCTTTCAGTCCGTCCATATCCGGACCAGAGAGGACGCCCAGAACG
>CAMQOJ010000414.1 GCA_947003375.1 uncultured Lachnospiraceae bacterium | reverse complement strand
ATTATAAACAAATCGGCGGAAAAAAGCAACCGAAGCACTTGCCATTTCCGGGGGGCGGATGATAGAATGGAGGTACAGACAGGAGGTGCTTGCGGTGGCGGGGAACATGGAAGAGAGGCATTCCTTTGAAGAGGGGCATTCCTTTGAAAAGGCAACGATTCAATGGCACCCGGGTTTCTACAGTGCGGCAGAGCTTGAATTGATTTCCAATAAAGACGCGCTTGCGTTTGAGAGAGAATACAATCTGAGCAAAGCGCCGCTTCGGATGGATCTGCTCATTATAAAGAAGCTGGCGGATGTACGCATTGAGAATGAGATTGGGCGCATTTTCAAAAGATATAATGTAGTAGAGTACAAAAGTCCGGAGGATGGACTGTCCATAGACGACTACTACAAGACGATAGGATATGCATGTCTGTACAAAGGATTCGGGGAGACGGTGGATGAAGTTCCCGCGGAAGAGCTGACAGTATCGATTTTCCGGGAGAGATGTCCCAGGGAATTGCTGAAAGCTTTGAAAAAAGCGGGACTTAAGGTTGAACAGCGTTTTCCGGGAATATACTATATAGAGGGGAATGTGCTGTTCGCCACACAGATTGTGGTGACAGGGCAGCTAAGCCCTAAGGCCCACAGCGGGCTGCGCATTCTATCCAGAAATGCCAGAGAGGAAGATATCAGGACTTTCATAGGCAAGGCGGCATTGTTGACGGCACCGGGGGACAGGGACAATGTGGAGGCAGTCCTGCAGGTCAGCATTTCTGCGAATGAGAAAGTCTACGATGAGGTAAGGAGGGATTTTGGCATGTGTGAGGCACTACGAGAGCTTATGAAGGAAGAAATCGAGGAAGAGAGAAACAAGAGCAGAGAATCTGGAATGGCAGAAGGCAGGGCAGAGGGCAGGGTTGAGGGCAGAGAAAACGCCATCCTGGCATCCATACAGAACCTGATGGACAGCATGAAATGGACAGCCGAGCAGGCCATGGATGCATTGAAGCTTCCCGTGGATGACCGCGCCAAATATGTAGCCAAGCTTTAAGCGAAGAGAACGCTCTCCCGGCGCTCTGAAAGGGAGGGAGACCCGGCGGCCATGAGACAAACCGCAAAAACATGTATAAAGAGGTGCAGGGAGCCAATGGAAGAAGGGCATTCCATGGAAGAGGAGCATTCCGATGAACAATATCTGCCGTGACATTTTCAGGGCCATCCACGAGGGAAAATGGCTGCAGATCGAGTACAGGAACAGAGAAGTTCAGGTCACGAAGTATTGGATCGGCATCCGGAGCCTGAATCCGGAAAAGCGCACCCTGTCCGTAGACGGCCTGCACCTTGGCCGGTTTACCACGGAGAGCTATGACACCATCTATATAGATTCCATTCTCGCCTCTCAGATCGTGGAGGGGTCTTATCAGCCTGTCAATGAAAAGCTGGTGGAGGACATCTACCTGAATCCCTACAGATACAGATCCCTTTTCCGCAACTCCCCCAACCTGAAGATTCTGAATTACCTGGAAATGTGCAACCGCATGGACACAGTGCCCTACCGTTCAGACTTCGCCCTGATTCGTTACCTGGACAGGGAGAGCTTTACCGGGGAGGGCTATCCGCTGGACGGGGAGCAGTTCCGCGCCATTGTCCGGAATTTCCAGAGGAGGACGGAGAAAGAAAAGGAAAAGGCCGCCAGGCTCTCCATCCAGCAGCTGGCCATGAACGTACTCAGCATCCATACCGCCAGGGGGCTTTATGTGCTGGCCTGCCGCAAGCTCCAGCTGGACGTGAAAAGCCGTCTCCTGCGCCCGGAGGAGGACATCACCATCTGCACGGAATTCCGTTACGGGGAGACTAAGGAGAACATCCGCAGATACCTGGACGGGGACGAGTACGAGCTCCTGGGCGATTTTGAGCGGAATCAGGAGAAAATCAAGGACTGCGTCATGAAGCACAGCGGCAGGGTGTCAGGGGTGGACGACATGCCCTACATCATCGGTCTGGGGATGGACATCGCCCTGGATCTCCACGGGGAGTACCAGGCCATCATCAGGATGTATGACGAGGACAGGGCCACGGTGCCCCTGAAGGCCTTTTTCGGAGACCTTCTGGACAGGCCTCTGCGCAGGAAGAACTATCCATTAGCCCTGATCGGCCGCCAGACCAATCTGGACCAGCTATTGGCCATCCACAATGCCATGAAGTACCCGGTGGCCTATATCCAGGGCCCGCCCGGCACAGGGAAGACCAATACCATCCTCAACACCATCGTCACTGCCTTTTTCAACGAAAAGACGGTACTTTTTGCTTCCTATAACAATCACCCTGTCAATACGGTGTTCGAGAAGCTGGCAGCCATGGAGTATCAGGGGAAGCGGATTCCATTTCCCGTCCTGCGGCTGGGAAACGTGGACAAGGTCCAGGAGGCCATAGGGTATATCCGGGAACTGTATGAACAGGCCCAGGGGATTACCGTATTCGAGGGCACCCTGGACCGGAGGAAGGACGACAGGGCCCACCGGGCGAAGAACCTGTCCAACCTGCTGCGCAGATACGAGGAAATGCTGGACTTGAAGGAGCGCAGCGAGACCCTGAACCGGATGCTTGAGTACCAGAGCCGGATGCAGATGTCCCTGGAGATGCTGCCCTTCCAGGCGGATCTCCAGGGCAGGCAGCTCCAGCAGGTCCAGAACCGGATTGGACGGATGGGGGAGATTACGGACGGGGATGCCCTGGCCCTGCTGGACAACGACCTGGAGGAGCTGCGCAAGTATCTCTATTACACATCGGCCCGGTATCTGAAGAAGCTGGATGATAAGAAGTATACGAAATTGCGTGAAATTTTATTCGACATGGAGGAAAAGGAGCAGACGTCCGCTTTTTCCAAATACCTGACAGAGACCGCAAACGTGAAAAAACTCCAGGAAATCTTCCCCATCATCATCACCACCTGCATCTCCGCCCACAGGCTGGGGGAGCCGGGCCCCATGTTCGACATGGTCATCATGGACGAGGCCAGCCAGTGCAACACGGCGGTATCTTTGGTGCCCATCCTGCGGGGGGAGAGCCTGATGCTGGTGGGGGACCCCCAGCAGCTGAACCCGGTGATTCTCCTGGAGGAGGCGCCCAACCGGAAGCTGCGGAAGAAGTACAATGTAGCCGAGGAGTACGATTACTGCAAGAATTCCATTTACAAGACCTTCCTGGCCTGCGACGCGGTCAGCGATGAGGTGCTGCTGCACAATCACTACCGCTGCAACAGGAAGATTATCGAATTCAACAACCAGAAGTATTACAACGCCAGGCTGCAGATCTGCTCCGAGAGCAAAGAGCCGCGCCCGCTGGTGTACGTGGATGTAAAGAACCGGGGGGAGGCCCTGCGCAATACGGCCCCCGGGGAGGTGGAGGAAATCCTGGGCTATGCCAGGTGCCACAGGGAGCAGAGCATCGGGGTCATCACGCCTTTCGTGAACCAGAGGAAGCTCATCGAGGAGGCCCTGGAGCGGGAGGGCCTTTCCCATGTGTCCTGCGGCACGGTGCATGCCTTTCAGGGGGATGAGAAGGACGTGGTGCTGTTCTCCACAGCCATCACCGACCAGACCCAGGCGGGTACATACGAATGGCTGAAGAACAATAAGGAGCTGATCAACGTGGCCACCTCCCGGGCCAGGGACCGCCTCATCCTGCTCTCCGACTCCGCGAATCTGAACAGGCTCCACAGACAGGGCACGGAGGACGACCTGTATGAGCTGGTAGAGTATGTGAAGAAGAACGGCGAGACCCGGGTCACCCGCAAGACGGCAAATTCCAGGGCTCTGGGGGTGAAGCCCTTCAGCACGGCCACGGAGGAGGCCTTTCTGGAGAACCTGAACCACGCTCTGGAGAATATCTGGCTGTCCCAGAACCGCTTCACCATACAGAAGGAGGTGCCCGTCTCCCAGGTCTTTGCGGAGAACGTGGATCAAAGTGGCCTGTTCCGCTCTGGGCGATTCGACTTCGTGGTGTACGAAAAACAGGGGAAAGAGCAGCAGCCGGTGCTGGCTATCGAACTGGACGGCAAGGAGCATTTCGAGGATGAGGTGGTGCGGAACCGTGACCGGAAGAAGAATGAGATCTGCGCGGCCCACAACCTGCAGCTGATTCGGGTGGAGAATTCCTACGCCAGGCGGTACAGCCATATCAAGGGAATCTTGATGAACTATTTCTCGGTGCGGCACTGAGGGGACGAAAACAGATTGGCGCATGGAAAAATTTGAGTGGAGACTTCCGCAAATTTATGCTAAAATAAAATCATACTTTTTATACTGCATAACGCTGAATAATGCCTAATGTAATCATGCGATTGAACCAGTCAGCGTTATGCAATCT
>CAMQOJ010000413.1 GCA_947003375.1 uncultured Lachnospiraceae bacterium | reverse complement strand
GGAATGCACAATCTGGCCGGTATTCAGGATTCGGACTGTGAACGGTTCCTCCCCGAAATCCATCAGATGGCGGAGATTGATTGTCCGGTCCTCCTCCCGGGCTATCCTCAGCAGCCATTTGGCGCAATTGTCGCCGCAGGTTGACGCGTTAAAGACTTTTTCCCTGTTGAACTTAACCAAAATCAATGTCTTCACGCCGCCGGACAATGTCAGCGGCGGTATCTTGCCAAGAACCGGGCTGTCGATCACTCCGCTGTCGATAACCACAGACTTGTCCACATCCAGAATCATCTCTTTTACAAAGGAATCCACAATCCATTCATCTTCGTAATCATATTTAAAATAAGACGCTGTATTGTATACCGCTCCCTGCATCTCGCCATAGTAGATATTCAGCATAAGGCTTCCCCTTTCGCATTCCAGCTATGTCCTCCAGTATACCGTATTCTCCCGGCAATGGCAACCATGCAAAATATCCTTCCTCCCCCACAAAGAACGTTGACAAAATACCCCCGGAACCGTACAATGAAAACATAAAAAAGAAAGAAACGAATTTTCAAAGAGCCATGAAAAGGAGCACAGGGATGGAGACGGAAAAGAAAGTCGGCGCGGACGCCCAAAAAGGATATCTTATCGTAGAATCAGGCCCGGACAGGCCCTTCCGGATTCTGTATGCGGACCAGGCCGCCTGCGACCTGATCGGCATATCCGCGGAGGAGCTGTTAGGCACCGCAGCCCCGAAGCCGTCCCCCTCCTATCTGGACAGCGCTCCGGTAGCGCTGGACGAGGAGCATACGCTGTGGATCCTCAACAGCAGGGACAGCCGCCTCCGGAGCGAGGCCGAGCTGATACGGATGAATCAGCAGCTGGAGGAAGCCCTGAGCGCCGCGGAGGCGGCGAACCAGGCCAAGAGCGTCTTCCTCTCCAACATGTCCCACGACATCCGCACCCCCATGAACGCCATCGCCGGCATGACCTCCATCGCCCTGTCCCACATCGATGAAAAGGCCAGGGTGCATGACTGCCTGCGCAAGATACAGACCGCCTCCTCCCACCTCATGAGCCTGGTGAACGATGTGCTGGACATCTCCCGAATCGACAGCGGGCGGATGAGCCTGAACGACGAGCTGTTCTCCCTGGCGGACCTGATCCACGATGTGGCCGTCATCGTGCGCCCCCAGGCGGCCCAGAAGGGCCATGTGCTGAGGCTGGATATCGGCCTGATCCGGGAAGAGAATCTCTGCGGCGATTCCCTGCGGCTGCGCCAAATCCTGGTCAACATCATCGGAAACGCCATCAAATATACCCCGGACCAGGGCGAAATCCTGGTCTCCATCTCCCAGTACGCTGCCCCCGACCCTGCCGGGGAGAAAGGGGAGAGACTGTGGCTGGATTTCGTCTGCCAGGACAATGGACTGGGCATGAGCCAGGAATTCCTCAGCCGCATCTTCCTGCCCTTTGAGCGGGCCAACAATTCCACCATGAGCAAGATCGAGGGCACAGGCCTTGGCATGTCCATCGTGAAGAGCCTGATAGACCGCATGGGCGGCCGGATAGAGGTGGAGAGCCAGGAAGGCGCCGGCAGCCGCTTCCGGGTGCAGCTCCCCCTGACTCCCATGCCCCAGTCCCGCAGCTCCTATGAAAGGCTTGCGGGAAAGACCGTGCTCATAGCCGAAGGCATGGACAGCAGGGCGGAAAAGCTGGCGGCATGCCTGGAGGGCGAGGGCATCCTTTTCACCCGGGTGAAGAGCGCCCTGGACGCCGTGGCCTGCCTGACCCAGGCCCAGAGCGAGGGCCGCATGCCCTGCGCCCTGTTCCTGGGCCAGGAACTGGAGGATATGCCCGTGCTGAACCTGGCGTCCCATGTGCGACAGTCCGCAGGCCCGGACTTCCCCATCCTGCTCATATCCGAAGCCGACTGGGCGCAGCTGGAATACCGCGCCACCCGGGCAGGCGTCAACGCTTTCGTGCCCTGCCCCCTGTTCAAAAGCAGGCTGCTGGACACCCTGGCAAAGCTGACGGAGAGCGGCAGGGAGCACGAAGACGACTCTGTCGCCAATATTGCGGACTACAGCCGCCGTCATGTGCTGCTGGTGGAGGACAATGAGCTGAACCAGGAGATCGCCCTGGAGATGCTCTCCTGCAACGGGGTGCACGCGGAAGTGGCGGACAACGGGGCCATGGCCCTGGAAAAGTTCCAGGCCTCCCCGGAGGGCTATTATGACCTGATCTTCATGGATGTCCAGATGCCTGTCATGAACGGATACGAGGCCACCATGCATATCCGCACCCTGCCCAGGGCGGACGCGGAGAAGGTCTGGATCGTGGCGATGACCGCCAACGCTTTCGTGGAGGACATCCGCACCGCCAGGGAAGCCGGCATGAACGAGCATCTGGCCAAGCCCGTGAGCATGGAGCGGCTGCAGGAGATCCTGCACCGGCAGCTAAAGGAAACGGATGAAAATCATTCCATGGAAGAAAAGGGTTAAGCCATGCAGCCATATCAGGAAGAATATATCGCAAACTTAAAAGAAATCTCCCTGCTGTCCGTGCAGAGGGGCCAGGACGCGCCGTGCTTCGATGCCTATCTGGAGGGACAGCGCCAGCGCCGGGCCAGGATGGAGCAGGTCGTGGCGCGGAACATGAGCCTCCTGCGGGAGAATCTGTTCCCTCTGCTGGACCGCCTGTTCGAGGCGGGGGACGCACAGCTCGTTGAGCTGGAGGAATTCGCCGCAGCCCTGTTCGACGGCCGCAGCGAGCTGGACGTGGGGCTGTTCCGCCAGATTTATCGGGCGCTGCTGAGCAGGTCCAGGCTCAGGAAGAGCCGGAATGACATGATTCGCCAGCTATACTGGCTGGGAATGGGCTACAACTGCCTCTGCACCAAGCTCATGGGGCTGGAGAACGCCGCGGACGGCTACACCTCGAGAATGCGCCTGTGCTTCATGGAGGCCGCCGCTTATCTGAAGTATTTCGACGAGATAGAGGACAGCGGGACAAAAGGGTACATCCTGCGCTCCAGGGCCAATGTGGCTCTGGGGCAGTTCAAATCCCCCAGCGAGAAGATCCAGATGGTGAAATACACCCTGAAGATCATGCAGGACAAAGAGTATCAGGAAAAGGCTCCCGAGCTGCCCTGGAACCGGTTCATCTACATGACCCATCTGCAGATGGTGGCCAGCCTCTCCCGCAGCAGGGAGCGGGCCATGACCCCCCAGGACATCGCCGATGTGATGGAATCGGTCTATATCGTCTACCAGACACAGATGGCCCAGGCCCAGGAGCGTGGGGAACGGCCCCCTGCCAGAATCTCCTTCTCCTATGATTCCATCAACTATTACTGCGGCCTGGATTCGCTGGACGGCCTGCTGGGCAGGATGGAGCTTCTCATGGACCGGGCGGAGGATGACGACTACTCCGCGGATGGCATCTACGCCATGATATCCCTTCCCGCGTTCTACTGCAATTTCCTGCAGGAGAATCCGGAGAAAGTCCCGGAGCGCAGGGAATATCTGGACAGCCTTTACCGGCGCGCCACCGACTATGTGGAGCGCTTTCCACAGCCTGCCGAAAACGAAACCCTGTTCTTTGCCCTGCGGCAGATGACGATCGGGTTCGTGGAGACCGGAAGCGGGCTCTCCTACGGCGACCTCCTGCAGAGGCTCCTGGTGCGCTTTCTGCCGGAAATGTATGTCCATTCCCATACCGTGGGCAGGACGGCCGCCGCTTTCTGCCGGATTGTCCTGGAGGAGGAGCCCGGCTTCTTCGACGACATGGATTCCATTCGGAAAATAACGGATTTTCACCAAAAAGTAGACGTCGTATCGGATTATGCTATGAAAGCCGGCCTGTTCCACGACATGGGCAAAATCAGTTTCCCCAATCTGTACTCCCTGACCGCCAGGCAATGGTTCGAGGAAGAATACGAGCTGGCCAGCCTGCACACCCGGATAGGGGAAGACCGCCTGTCCAGGCAGCCCTCCACCCGCCCCTATGCCCCCGTCGCCCTGGGTCATCACGCCTGGTATGACGGCTCCGGGGGATACCCTGATTCCTACGTCCGGCTGGAATGCCCCTGCAGGCAGATGGTGGACATCATCGGGCTCGTGGACTGGCTGGACAATGTCACCTATACCACGCATCGGTACACCGGCATGAAAAAAACCTTCCCGGAAGCCGTCCAGGAAGCCATCCGGCTGGGCGGGAAGCGGTTCTCTCCGCTTCTGACGGGGCGGCTGGAGGATCCGGCGGTGGAGCGCAAGCTGGCAGAGGCCCTGGAGGGCAGCCGCCGGGAGGCCTATCGGCGGCTGTATGAGGCGTTTCCCGGAAGACAGGCTCCCGCCCCGCGATGAGCACGCCCCCAG
>CAMQOJ010000412.1 GCA_947003375.1 uncultured Lachnospiraceae bacterium | reverse complement strand
CCGTTAGCCCTGTCCCCACCCTCCAGGCTGCCCCCGCGGCCAGGGACCGCGTCCGGCTGGGACAGGACAGCGTCTTCCATGAGAACCAGGAGCGCTGCCTGGCCTATCTGCGCCTGCTGGACGCGGACAGGATGCTCTACAATTTCCGCAGGGCCTTCAGCGTCTCCACGAAAGACGCCATGCCTCTGGGCGGCTGGGAGGAGCCCTCGGGGCTTCTCAGGGGCCATTCCACCGGGCATTTCCTGTCGGCCCTGGCCCACGCCTTCGCCTCCACGGGGGAGCAGGGCTTCCGGGAGAAGGCGGAGTACATGATCGGCGAGCTGTGCGGGCTCCAGGACACTGCCCTGGGGGATCCGGCGGCCTTCCGGACAGCCTGTTCTCCTTCCAACGCGGTGCAGTCCCTCTGGAGCAGGACGCCGGGCACCTGGGGCAGGGGCTTCCTGAGCGCCTACTCTCCGGACCAGTTCGCCCTGCTGGAGGAGTACACGCCCTACGCCACCATATGGGCCCCCTACTATACCCTGCACAAGATCCTGGCGGGCCTGATCGACTGCCATCTGCTGGCGGGCAGCGCCAATGCCCTGTCCTGCGCCTGCGGCATCGCGGACTGGGTGCACGCCAGGCTCTCCGCCACCACCAGGGAGCAGCGGGAGAAGATGTGGAAGATGTACATCGCCGGAGAGTATGGCGGCATGAACGAGTCCCTGAGCAGGCTCTATGAGATCACGGGGAAAGCGGAGTACCTGGAGACGGCCCGGATGTTCGACAACGCCGCCCTGTTCCAGGGGCTGGCCCACGGCAGGGACACCATCACCGGCATCCACGCCAACCAGCACATCCCCCAGATCATCGGGGCCATGGAGGAATTCCGGGCCACCGGCGACCCTTACTATTACCATCTGGCCCGGAATTTCTGGGAGCTGGTGGTGAACCGGTACATGTACTCCATCGGCGGCGTGGGGCGCGGCGAGAACTTCCGGGAGCCCGGGCTTCTGGCGAAGAACATCGAGGGCGGCCGCAACTGCGAGACCTGCGCCACCTACAACATGCTGAAGCTCACCGGGATGCTGTACGGATACGCCCCGGACCACAGCGAATACATGGACTATTACGAGAGGGCCATGGCCAACCATATCGCGGCCAGCCAGAACCCCACGGTCAGGAAATCCGCCCACCACGGGGTGACCTACATGCTGCCCATCGGGCCCGGGGCCAGGAGAGAGTACGGCAACGACTATGACGACTTCACCTGCTGCCACGGCACGGGCATGGAGAACCATGTACGGTACGCCGAACATATCTATCACCATGGGCCGGAGGACACGCTCTATGTGAACCTGTTCCTGCCGTCGGTGTACGACTGGAAAGAAAAAGGCGTGGAGCTGACCATGGAAAGCCCCTTCCCCTCCCAGAGCTGCCGCATCAGGGTGCATGTCACCGGGGACGGCGCAGGGAATGGCGCAGCGCCTTCGTCCGGCAAAATCCCCCTGAAGCTGAAGGTACGGATCCCCTACTGGTGCCGGGAGGCATTCCGGATTCTGGTAAACGGCCAGGCCCTTCCCGGGGCGGCGCCGGGAGAAGGGTATTATCCGCTGGAGAGGAGCTTCGGGGACGGGGACATCATCACGGTGGAGACGCCCTATTCGCTGCACCTGTGCTATACGGAAGACCCTTACGAGGGATATCCGGCGGCCAGCGTGATGTACGGGCCCCTGGTGATGACGGCGCTGAGCGGCGCCACGGATTGGATCCGGCTGAACCTCCCTCCGGCGCTGGAGGATGCCTTCTCCGTCGGCTGGGAGGAAGCGATGCCCGTGCTGTGGTATTACGTCCTGAAGTTCGTGCCCTCCTTCGCGGCCCTTAACGCGGCTTATCATACTTATTTCCAGATCTGCCTGAGCTGATGATTTCCCAAAAGGACAGGGCCGCCATCAGGCGGCCCTGTCCTTTTTCTGTTTTCCGTCATCAGTCCCGCAGCCGGCCTTTTCCGGCCGCCTCATCTGCCAAGGGCTTCTTCCTGCAGCCGGTCGAAGGCTTCCATGCACTGATCCACCGTATCGCCGCTCAACAGCTGCCTGACGATGAGACAGGTGTTCCCCCACTGCTCCACCTTCATCCCCGTGTTCGACCCCAGCACATAAATCCCCTCCTCGATTCTGTCGTTGAGAGGCTTCAGCGCAGGGACGCATTCCACGGATACGTTCCTGGAGGGCGAGATTACCCGGTTGGCCTCCGAATAGATCCTGAGCGCCTCATCGGATACCATGATATCCAGCACCCGCGCCGCGTCCTCCCCATGGACCGCGTCCGCGCCCACCCCGAAGCCTGTCATTGGCATCACCGGCATCTGCCCCAGGCTGCTGGGGAAACCGATGACCTGCATCTCGAAATCCGTCTTCCCGTATGCCGTCTCCGTGTTGGCCGCGCCCCAGTAGGCCATGACAATCGGGGTCTTCTGGGCCAGGAAATCCGCGCCCTCCCCCTCTATGGCCTCGCTGACCAGGGCTTTTTCGGCATCGATGTAGCCCAGGTCGATCATCTCCTGCAGGAATTCGAAGCCCGGGCGCATATAGTCGCTGTACCTGGCCTCCCCGCTGTTGAGGGCGGCGATCTCCGCCTCCGTGTTCCCGCCGTTGTACAGATCCGCGTAGGCCTGGGCGAAGACGAAGGTCTCCAGCCACCAGCGGTTGGCCCCCACAGGCGTCTCCACCCCGTTCTCCTTGAACACCCTGCAGCATTCCAGGAACTCCTCCGGCGTATGGGGCAGCTCCAGCCCATACTGCCTGAACATATCCATGTTGACGAAGAGCCCGTAAGCCACCACCTCCTGGGGTATGGCCACCAGCTTCCCGTCCACCGTGTTGGCGATCCTGATGATTTCCCGCAGGTTCTTCGCGCTGTCCAGCCCTGAGAGATCCATCAGCTTCCCTTCCTCCCCCAGGGTCCGGATCGTATCCGGATTGAGCAGGTACAGGTCGTCCATATCGTTGCGCGCCCTGTCCAGGGCCACCTCGTCATAGGTTTTGTCCTGATGGTCTTCCGCCGTATAGGTCTTGTACGCCACGGTCACCCCCAGCGCCTCCTCCGCCATGGCCACCGTCAGGTCCGAAGCGCTCCTGGCAGTGTTCTCCGCATCGGGAGCCGTCTTCTCCATAGGGCTGAACATATTGACTACACATTCCTCTTCGCTCTCTGATTTTATCAGATTCTTCAGATCGTCCTTCTCCCCGCAGCCTGCCAGCGCCAAGACGGCGATGCCCGCCAGGCAGACGGCGATCCGCCTTCCGGATATCCCCTTTCCCCTGTTCTTCATGGCCGCACCTCCCATTCAAGCTTTACACAGGTATTCCGTCCTGATATATATACTGCAGACCGCCAGGATTTACAGTGGTGTCTCCGGAAAAGTACTTAGCTGGCGATCTGCAGTCGGGTTGCACTGCAAATTTAACCGGTATACAGTATAGGATATTCACGATTCCCGTTTTGTGCACTGCGCCACCGCCTTTTTCAGCAGCTCCACATCCAGGGGCTTGGCCACATGGGCATCCATGCCCGCGTCCCGCGCGGCCTTTTCATCCTCCGCGAAGGCATTGGCCGTCATGGCGATGATGGGGATACGGGCCCCGTCCTGCCCCTCCAGGGCGCGTATGGCCCTGGCGGCGTCATGGCCGTTCATCACAGGCATCTGCACATCCATCAGGATGGCGTCGAATTCTCCCGCCTCCCCGTTCCGGAAGCGCTCCACCGCCAGGCAGCCGTTCTCCACGATTTCGCAGGAAGCGCCCTCCATCTCCAGAATCTCCTTCAGGATCTCCGCGTTGATCTCATTGTCCTCCGCCGCCAGGAAGCGCAGCCCCGCCAGGCTGTCCACCGCCAGGGGCTCAGGCGCGCTCTCCCGGCCCACGTCCGCCCACAGCTCCGCCACCTTGTCCCGGAACGCGGAGACGAAGAAGGGCTTGGTGAGGATGCCCGTCCGCTCTGCGGAAAGCGCCTCCTCCACACCCTCCGCCTCGCAGTCCGCCAGAATCAGGATGCGCGCCTCCGGCGCGGCCTCCCCAAGCTCTCTCACGCTCCGGGCGCCGTCCCGGCCGCAGATATCCCAGTCCAGCAGGAGAAGCTGGTAGTCCCCGCCGTGTTCCCGCAGCATATCCGCGGCCTCCCGCACTTGTCCCACGGCATCCAGCCGCAGGCCCGTATCCCTCATGAGCTCTTTTATGTCCCCGCAGCGCCCTTCGTCCGCCTCCGCCACAAGGATGCCCGAAATCCCCCTCTTCTCCCAGAATTCCCTGTCTGCCTGCTCCTCCAGGATCCGAAGCTCCAGCTCTACACGGAAAATCGTTCCCTGATTCACCTGGCTGGACACATCGA
>CAMQOJ010000411.1 GCA_947003375.1 uncultured Lachnospiraceae bacterium | reverse complement strand
CCATTATTCGCTGGGAATGCGCCAGCGGCTGGCAATCGCCCAGGCCACAATGGAAGACCAGGCGATTCTGATTTTAGATGAACCGATGAATGGCCTCGACAAGGAAGGGGTTGCGGAAATGAGAAAATTTTTCTTAGAGCAAAAAGAGAGGGGCAAATTGATACTTTTGGCCAGCCATAATAAAGATGACATCGAACTGCTTTGTGATGAAGTATATGAGATGAATCATGGTATCTTAGCGATGTATTCCAAATCCACCTAAGCGCAGAATGGGGCAGACTCTTTGTCTACAGCTTGGGGCAGTCTGAACCTATGCCCTGAATCCTTCCAGCAGCTTCAGCAGCAGCTTCTTCCTGCGGTGCTCCTCCAGAGCTTTCTGATCGTCATGCTCCACATAATACTGGAAGAGGTACTCATAGACTTCATCCAGCCGCCCGTCTACCTTCCGGAAACCTTCCTGGACAATCTGCAGCGCCTGCTTGCTGTCTCCATGTTCCTCATAATATCCGGCCAGCTCCAGATAGTCCCGGGAGTAGTTCAGATTCGCCTTTTTGCTCTCCAGATATTTCCCGTCTTCTCCACATGCGAGATAGATTTCCGACGCCCAATTCCCCAGCAGATTCCACTTGGTGGTACTACAATGAAGGGCTGATACTTTCCCTCACTTCTGTCTCATAAGCATTTTCTGTTGCCAGATCAAACAAGACCCATTCAACAATGTCAAAGCTGTCCGGGTTATCCTTCAAAAATTTGATGACTGTCTTTACCGCAATGCTCGCAGCAAGCTTTACCGGAAATCGATATACTCCGGTTGATATGGACGGAAAGGCAATGCTTCTGATTCCATGTTCAAGCGCTACCTGCATGGAATGGAAATAGCAACTTGCCAGAAGTTCCTCTTCCCTATTTCCGCCGCCTCTCCAAACCGGCCCTACGGTATGTATTACATAGTCGCATGGCAGGTTATATGCCTTTGTAATCTTCGCCTGCCCTGTTTCACATCCGTGAAGTGTCCTGCACTCTGCTAAAAGTCCCGGGCCTGCAGCCCTGTGAATAGCACCGTCCACCCCGCCTCCTCCTAAAAGGGAATTGTTGGCGGCGTTTACGATTGCCTGGACATTGGTTATTTTTGTGATATCGGATTTTATTGTTTTGAGTTGATACATTGTTACTCCTTACCTACCAAAAAAACTTATCGCGTTTCCTATAGAAAACAGCCTGTAGTGAGTAATCGACTGTCGTCAAGTTCACCACAGGCTATATTCCGCTTACGCTAAGAAGTCTCAGCTTCTTGCGACCTCTTTCCTTATTATATATCTCTCTATTATATCTCTCTTTTAAAAACTCTCTTCTAAAAGATACCGCTGTCGTCATTTTCTGTCTCAACATCATACCTTATTTTCCTTTTTGCGTCAACATATTTTATAATTGCCTACCCCATAATTCCTTCTTCTCTTCTTCGGACGGTGTCCTCTGATAGCGGAATCGGCTGGGTTTTTCTTGTATGGCTACTATGACAAAGATATTTGCGAGGCATTCCTGCTGTTGCAGGCAATGGTGGCGCTTGGATTCGTCGGGCATCCGGATGTCCAGAAAATATTTTCCCTGCTGCGCAGCCGCCATCTGCCCGACGGGGGCTGCAGCTTCGTATTCTTCACAGTCTATGCAGCGATGCACGAATGTGCAGGCCTCCTGGATGATATCCACTACGCCCTCCGGGTCGCTGTATCGGAACTCTTCGTCGGCGCTGTCATACCAATCGTCGTAATCCTGATTGAGACACCCTTCCAGGGCTATGTCCCAGCTTTCTATGCGTTCCAGTTGGGCCTTGAGGGATCTGTGTTTTTGGGTGAATTCTTCTTTGCTGGCTGGTTCCTGAATCTTTGGTTGGATTGTAGGGGGCGTGGTGTTTCCGTAGGTTCCGGTCAGCCGGGCCAGGAAGTCTTCCCGCTCTGTTTCCGGGAGCGTTCTGGCTATGTCGTGGATGAATGCCGCCAGCTCTTCCTTTGGCATGGCGGCTGTGGTTTGGTCTATGGTTTTTAGGAATTGGGGGAGAGTCATCATTTGTGTTTGCCATTCCTTTCTAATTTATACTGCCTAACGATTTCACTTGCCGTGAAACCAGACTGCATAACGCTGACTGGTTCAATCGCATGATTACATTAGGCAGTATTCAGCGTTATGCAGTATAATATAAAATCATCACCTTTTAAATTTTATTCCATGCATAACTGCAAGAATCCTGTCTGAAATCTTTTCCTGCAGATAAGCAGGATTTAATTTTCTCTTGGCATATCTCAAATAGCTGTCCCGGGTAATCCGTATCAACTGTGACGTAAAATATCGTTCCCAGCTAAAGTAATCCCCACTCTCAATATAGTTCTCAGGATTCTTCAATATTTCCCCAAGGCCGCTGTCCTCTATCACACCAGACCGCAAAATCAGCCATTCAAAAGATTCCGGCAGATACAGTGTCACATTCGGATAATTCTTTATGACCCGCATCAGCTTCTCCATCTCCGAACCGAACGCTGCTCCATCTGCTACCACTAATACCTTCTCGCTTAAATGCCTTATGACCGCCGAAAAGATATTCGATTTACCGTGTGCGCTGATGCAGGTCATTCCGCCATTTTTTTCACAAACATCCTGAAGGAACTGATAACCGGCATTAGAATCCTCCGCAATTACATTTTCCGGCCTGACCGCATGGCGATTGTCTATAGTCGGATACAAATGATAAAACTCATTGTAAGTACGTTTCAAGGTTCCATATTTACCAGAATCGCGAATACCGTAAATTTCTTCTACACTGTATGGCAGGGAAGGAATGCCTTCTCTGGTGACGATGACATAATAATTATCGGTATTCCGAATTGCCGAAGCAAAATCATCGCTCAATACAAACTCATTGCCTTCATCAATGAAAACAATGCTGTCCTTCATCATAGAGAGCTGCCCGGCCCATGTACGGCCTTCCAGAACCGTACATTCCTTATCGCAGGTAAGCTCGACGGCGCTGGCAGTTCCGTTTTCGTAATGTTCGCGTATCATGTCTACCAGCGCTGTTTTTCCAGTCGCGCTGTCTCCCCTGATCACAGTGATATTTCTCTTGATTTCAAAGTCATACCGAATACGTTTATTCTGCAGGCTGATTCTATGTGTACCTCTCATAGCAGCACCTCTCACACATACAGGCCGGCAATCGGGACAAGCTCCTTCATGCTGTGGACAATCTGATTTGTATTCAAAATACGGATATCAAATGTCCCTTCCCCAAAATCCATCAGATGTCGAAGATTGATTGTAAGGTCTTCTGTTTCCGCGAGCCGTAAAATCCACTTGGCACAGTTGTCCCCGCAGGTAGAGGCATTGAATATCTTTGTGCGCTCATTTTTCATAAGGATGAGCGTCTTCACTCCGCCGGAAAGCGCAAGCGGAGGGATTTTCCCCATAACCGGACTGTCGATTACTGCGCTGTCCAGCACAATCGATTTATCGATGTCAAGGATCATATCCCTGGCAACAGAATCCGTAATCCACTCATCCTCATAGGCATTTTTAAAATACACTGCTGTATTAAAAACCGCCTCCGGCATTTTCCCATAATAAACATTGAGCATTCTCGCTGGCACCTCCCTGACAGGCCTTCTCTATTTCCGAATAACATTTTATCATAACCTGGTTGAAATAGCCATAATCCATCCACTATTTTTCATGAGTCCCGCATATCCCTTCCAGCAGTTATATCCGTTTCAGGAAATCTTAAACGATCGCCTCTCCCTCCAGATATTTTTTCAACCCCTTAAGCTTCCCCTCCGTCATGACCTCCGAATAATGGAGTCCCTCATGCGTGGAATGCAGCACCGGATATTTCTCCTTCGTCTTCAAAATCAAATGCTCCACAATCATCCAGTCGATAACCGATTTTATCGTGTCATAGGACATGTCCCGCAGGGCCCCGAACTCCGGTAGCTTGTCCAGCTTGCTGTCGAATATCTTTTTACTGTCCGTCCCTTTCAGGACTTCGGCAAGCACGGTCGCTCCATAGTACCTTACCCTGCTTATGTTCTGGAGCGCTTTGACTACGGTAAATATCAGATGATTCAGCTCATAATTTCCATACATCACCGGCGGGATGTCTGCCAGGACGATTTCTATGGAATCGTCTTCCAGCCTTCTGTCAGCAGCTGATTGCGGAGCAGATTGGCTGGCGGAAAGCGTGGAAGCTGTCTGTTGATTCGGGCTTTTCCAGAATACAGCAGCCTTCTCTGTGCATGCGGCTTCCGCTTCCTCCATCTCATATCCCATCTGGTCGTAGAAAAGCTTTTTATTGACCACATTATTGCAGCCGGTCCCATTCCGATTATAATT
>CAMQOJ010000410.1 GCA_947003375.1 uncultured Lachnospiraceae bacterium | reverse complement strand
TCATATAAAGTATCCCCGTTCGTTTGATTAGTTTTTATAGTATATGATTTTATATGAATTTTGTCAAGATTTAAGAAAGCTGTGCATTGTGGGGCCATGAGGGAAATGGTATGCTGTGTACAGCTTACATTCACGGCTTTCAGGCACGACAAAGGGAGGCAGATATGCATTTAAAGGTTTCTCATATCCAGCATTTTTCTGTAGGGGACGGACCGGGCATAAGGACTACCATATTCCTGAAGGGCTGCAACCTGCACTGCCCATGGTGCCATAATCCGGAGACGATTTCCGGGGAGGAGCAGACACTGTATTATGAGACGATGGGTAGACGGGAGGTCTGCGGCAGGAAGCTTAGCGTGGAAGAAATCCTCAGGGAGGTTCTTATGGACAGGGACTTTTACACAGAAAGCGGCGGCGGAGCGACCATAAGCGGCGGGGAGGCCCTGTTGCAGGCAGAAGGGGTGGCGATTCTGGCGCGGAGCCTGAAGAGGGAAAATATCTCTGTATGGCTAGATACCGCCGGGAATGTTCCATGGGACGCGTTTGAGCGGACAGGGGACTGGGTGGACGGATATCTGTATGATTATAAGGCGGGAACAAAGGAGCAGTATGCCGGGGCAATCGGGGGGAATCTGGACCTGGTCGGCGACAACCTCCGCAGGCTCCTGGCGGAGGGGAGACGTGTCCGTGTGCGCATTCCCCTGATTCCCGGCTTTAATACGGACGAAGCATCCATCTCCCTGATGTGCTCCAACCTCAGGAGCCTGGGGGCAGGGATGGTAGACCTGCTGCCTTTCCACCGGATGGGAAGCAATAAATACCGGGCCCTGGGATTGCGGTATGCCTATGAAAAAACGCCACTGCTCACAGAGGATGAAATCAGGGGAATCCGGCAGAGGTACGGGACATGGTTTCAGACAAACGTAGAGTAGAAAGAGGAGGGAGGAAGAATGATTCTGACAGAGGAATTGAAAAAGGAACTGGCAATGCCGCCGAAGGGGACAAAGGCGCCTTATTATTTCCGCTATCTCGGATATAAAAAGGATTTGACGGCATCCCCCGCCATGGCGCGGGCGAATGCGGCATATGAGCTGTTTTGCGGCACAGAGCCCGAAATCTATGTACATGATTTGATTGCGGGAAATGACCGGCCACTGTGGTGCCAGGCTGATCAGGTGAGCCTGGGCTACGCGAAGAGGGTCGACGAAAGCTTTGGCAATCGAAACTTCTGTACAAACTGCGATCACTATGCGCCAAATTATAGCCATGTGGTATCCGTGGGAATCAGGGGGATGATTGGCGAGATAGAAAGCTCCATGGAGCGCCATCAGGGGGACTCCCGGCGGATGGAGACGCTGAAATCCATGAAGGTGACCTTAGAGGGGTTTCTTGGCATGATTCGCAATTATCGGGATGTGGCGGTGGGAAAAAAGAGGGATTCGGCTTATGATTCGCAGCGGCTGGATTTTATCATTGAAAATTGCGAGGCGCTGCTGGCGGGACCGCCGGGAAGCTTTGCCCAGGCCCTGCAGCTGGTGTGGTTCTGCCATACGGCCTTTTTGCTGGAGGGGAGATATGCCATGGCGCTGGGCAGGATAGATCAATATCTGTTCCCCTTCTACCAAAAGGATCTGGGGACCGGAAAGCTGACAGAGGAAGAGGCCATCCGGCTTCTGGAGAATGCCTTTGCCAAAATCGACCCGAATGATGTAGTCAACATCTGTATCGGAGGAATGGACATCCATGGACACTGCCAGGTCAATGGCCTGAGCCGCTGCGTGCTGCGGGCCGTATGCGGCTGCAAGGCGCCGGGGCCGAACCTTTCAGCCCGGATAACATGGAACACGCCGGAAGATTTTCTGGACGAATGCCTCCGGACCATTGGCACGGGAATCGGTTACCCGGCCCTGATGAACGATGCAATCAACATTGCGGCATTGAAGAAATATGGGTATGAGGAAGAAGACGTGTACAACTACTGCATGGTAGGGTGTGTGGAGAACTTCATTGCGGGTATGCAGCCGCCCTGGTCGGACGGAAGGTTCGATCCCCCCAGATTTTTTGATTATGTATTTCACCACGGCGTCAGCGAATTCAACCATTCCCTGGGACTGGATATGGGGGACGTGGAAGAAATCAGGTCTATGGAGGAATTCATGGAGCGGTATGAGGCACAGCTCCGATACGGCGCGAAAGAATACTGGGCCTTTTTCCACAATATGAACGATTCTGTAAACCAAAAGCACTATCCGCAGCCTTTTTTATCCTGCTTTTGCCATGACTGCATCGGCAGGGGGCTTGACATTAACGATGGGGGAAGCAAATACCCCTCTGTTCACGGCGTGTGTCTGATGGGGGTGGGGACAGTGGCGGATTCCCTGGCAGCGGTTGAAAAGGTAGTATTCATGGATAAGGCCGCGAGCCTGACGGAGCTGAAGGATGCGCTGAAATGTAATTTCAAGGGCTATGAAGAACTGAGAGAGCTTTTGTTGGCCGCTCCGAAGTATGGAAATAACGAAGATTTTGTGGATAAATACGCAGTCTGGTTCGTAGACTTCCTCAGCGGGCTCTTCGGAAGCCTGAAGACGCGGGACGGTGGTGGCATTTATGTGGCCATGGCGGCAAATACCAATAATATCTGGGCCGGACAGCAGATTGCGGCGACGCCTGATGGACGGGAACAGGGAGAACCGCTGTCCGATGCAGCTTCGCCCACCTATGGCAGGGACGTCCATGGGCCGACCATGACCATCAACAGCCTTACGAAGCCGGACTATACAAAGGTTGCCTGCGCATCGGTAGTGAATCAGAAATTTATGCCCGGCATGTTCGGGGACGGAAAGCGGGAACGGATGCTGGCGTTGATCAAGACGTATTTCAAGAAGGGCGGACAGGAGATGCAGATTAATGCCATCGCTCCGGAGACGCTGAGGGACGCTATGGCCCATCCGGACAATTATCAGGATCTGGTGGTGCGGGTTTCAGGGTATTCCGCTTATTACATCACATTGGACAGAAGCGTGCAGCTGGACATTCTGAACCGTACTCAGCACGGCTGAAAGGCGGCTGCCTCAAAGGCCACTGGGAAGGCAGAGAACAAAGGCAGGAATAATAATGAAAAGAGGGATTGAGGATGAAAGCAAAAGCAGCGGTATTTATGGGAATCGATAGGGAGTTTGAGGTGCGGGAATTCGAGGTGGCGCAGACCCCGCGGGGATATGGGCGTTCCAAGTTGATCGCAAGCGGAATATGCGGGACGGATATCCATATCCACAGAGGGAAGTTGGACGCGCCGACGCCTTCTATCATTGGGCATGAATTTGTAGGGCGCCTTGAAGACCTGGATACAGAAGAAGGACAGGCCTATGGGCTGAAAGCGGGGGACGCTGTGATTGCGGATATTGCGGTTCCCTGCGGCGATTGCCTGCTGTGCAGGTCAGGGGATGATGCGAACTGTGCCAATATGAAGGTGACCAATGGAGGAAGCATTGAAGAAGCGCCGTATCTGTATGGCGGTTATACGGAAGTGAACTTTACGCCCCTGGCGAATCTGGTTCGCATTCCCGATGAGCTTAATCCGGTAGTCGCGGCTACCTTTGCCTGCCCTGGCCCCACGGCGATTCATGCCTGCAGGCTGGCGGAGCAGGCCGGCGTGCGTTTTGCGGGAATGGGGACGGCGGTGGTGCAGGGGCTTGGGCCTGTAGGATGCTTCGCCCTGGCTTATCTGAAAAAAGCCGGTATTGAAAATATCTATGCCATCACGGCCGGGGACAATTCGAAGCGGGAGGAACTGGCTATGGAGCTTGGAGCAAAAAGGGTGTTCAACCTGCACAGGGAAGGCACGGAAGCCGTCACTGCCGCATTGCAGAAAGAAAACAGCGGATTGGGAGTAGACCTGTGCTTTGAGGCTTCGGGAGCCCCTCAGGCGGTAGTCCAGGGCATGGATGTTCTCCGCAACCGGGGCGTATATCTGGTTCCAGGCCAATACAGCGCTTCCGGCGGCATCACGATTCAGCCACAGACCATTACATTCAAGGCGCTGCACATCATCGGGTCTTCCCAATATTCCGTGATAGACGTGGAACAGTATTTGAACTTCCTCATCGGGAATAAAGACCTTCATCCTCTGATTGATAAAATGAGCAGCAGATATCCCATCGAACGAATCAATGAGGCAATCGCGGATGCAAAAAGCGGGAGCAATATTAAGACATTGCTGGTATAAAAAGGTGGTTTTAGGATAATCAGGGAGGCCGTGCAGGAGATTATCAAACAGGCAGAGGAGGTGGGCCAGAAGCCTGTTAAGTACATAAGCGAAGTAAAAAAGTTCGCCTTACTGGCATGTAAGGCGAACTTTTTTATTACTGCTAACATTTTATACCCAATGTGT
>CAMQOJ010000409.1 GCA_947003375.1 uncultured Lachnospiraceae bacterium | reverse complement strand
AGATCCTCATCTGTCTCGTGGGCTCGGAGATGTGTATAAGAGACAGGTATATAGCTGATTATACTCGCTTGCCTGCAGCAGATCATAGCTGTCTAAAAAAACGGATACATTGATGAACAGTCCGTTTTTCAGCATGTTAAGCGCCCTTTTACAGTAGAGCGTCACGGTTCTGCCATCGCCGACATCTATGGAATGTTCCGTTTCTTCCCTGTCACTACAGCATAGGATGTCGCATTGGTGTCCCTTTTTAGTGAGAGCCTTGGCAATTCCCACCTCCTGGTAATTGTAAGTGGCTTCTCCAAGTGTAATTCCTTCTGGAAATGTCTTTACCAGCAATATCTTCATACGTCTATCTCACCATTTGTCCTGCAATGTCCGCATTCACTATCTCTTCTCCGGATTTCTCCTTCAGCAGCTCCCTGCTCCGCTCGCTCAGACCGTCATTCACCACTTCACATATATCGCAAGTGGAGCATGCATCCAGTTCCTCTCTGCTGATTTTTCCATCCCGGTAGTCTCTGACAACCCTGTTCTCATACATGGAATACTTCTTCTTGGTCCAGAATTTCGCCTTATGTCGGATGACCCACCACGCCGGCACCCAAATATATTTGTGCATTGCAGGAGACACGGAACCTATCATCCAGCATTGACGGTCACAGCACCTGACCTTTAGACGCACGGCCTCTGCCGCCTGGCTGTTCCAAAGCTCATCCCATGTCTGTGTGTTCAGGTTCCCCATGACTTCCTTATCCTTCGTCCCATTGCAGGGCATCACATCCCCATATGGATCTATGAAAAAAGTATCAAAGCTCATATCACATGGAAGCAATCTTTTCTGCCCATAGATGTAATTGATCAATCCATGGTTAAAGTATGCGCGGAACCATTTCTTGGGTGATTTGCTTGCCAGCAGTTCGTTGACCAGATTCTCAAAATTCTGTGCGACCATTGGTCGGTCATGGATAATATTTCCCGCCTCTACAAAGTAAAAGCTGTTATGTAATGCGGCAGTGGCAAACTCCATGCCCATCTCATCAGATATTCTATAGAGCGGCACCAAATCCCGGGCATTCCTGTCCTGGACAGTCATACCAAACCCTACATCTTTCATTCCCATCTCCACCAAAGTCTTCAGTGTCTCATATCCCCTTTTGTACCCATCCGGCAGCCCGCGGATTTCGTTGTTCGTCTCCTCCAGTCCTTCGATACTGATTCGTATCCCTACGTCCGGAAACTCCCTGCATAAATCCACTATCCGGTCTGTGAAAAAACCATTCGTGGAGATGACGATTCTGTCGGACTTCCGAAACAGTTCCCTGACGACCTCCTTCAGGTCTGTACGGATAAAAGGTTCGCCGCCTGTGATATTCGTAAAATACATCTTCGGCAGCTTCCTTATGGTCTCTATGGAAATCTCTTCTTCCGGCCTGGATGGAGCCTTATATCGGTTGCACATCGTACAACGGGCATTGCATCGGTATGTGACAATCACTGTTCCGTTTAGCTTTTTCTCAGTCATATTTTCCTTTCTGTATGCCGGATATCCGAAAGCGGCTATCCATCTTTAAATATTTATTTGGATAGAGGAAGAAATCCAAATGGGCAATCCCTGCCATCATTTTTGCTGTAAGTATTGGCCCCGCAAAGCTGATTCCAATGCCTATGGCGAAGTGTACAACCGGATTCCTGATGCCTACTTTCAGCAAAAGAATCCTCATAGGCGCTGCGAAAAGCGTATGCATAAGGAAGATTGGCAGTGTATACGCTGCCAGGAATCCGAACATTCTGTCCTGCCTCCTGTCTTTATACAATGCGATGGTGCCTGTCACTATCGCTCCACAGGCGATTGCACCAAGCAGAAAATCTACGCCTGTCAATCGGATGTCCCTCTCATATACGATTATGCTCAAAACCAGGAACAGCACACCTGCAATCGCCGAAATGCCCCCTGTTTTCCTGCCGGCTTTCTTTTGAATATCAGCCATATACAGGCACATTCCTCCAATGAACCATGTCTCGTTTGATAAGACAGAAGCTATCGCATATATGCTGGATGCCCCCCCAAAAAGAGAAACAGCCTTAAATGACAGTGCTACAGCTGCACCGCCAACCGCCATGCCCCGGCTCCTGAACGTCGGGGTTATCAGGAACATGAAAAAGAGACAGTACAGATACCAGTACGGTGATGTCGGCTTCAGAAACAGCACCTCGAACAGCCCGCCAGTCTCCTCATTGACGGAACCGGAAAATAAAGTCTTCAATACCCAAGTAGCTATTGAAAAAGTGAAATATGGAACGCCCAGCGACAATGCCTTCTTCAGTACATTCGTTTTCCAGCTCCATAAATCCTCCACATTGCTATATTTCTGGTACAGATATCCGGAGCAGATAAAGAACAGCGGCACATGGAAGCAGTAAATCGTCCTGTTGAACCAAAGATACAGATGATTCTCCGGAAAGGTTCCGGACTTCACCATGCTCTGGAAAAAGTGCCCTGACAATACTAAAATACAGGCAATCACTTTTACATTGTCGATCCAGACTTCTCTTTCTTTAGCGCCTTGCATGGCCTGTATCCCTCTCATCCTTCGAAATCCGTCAATAGTATCCTCTGGCCTTCAGATAGATTACCCTCGCTTTTGCGAGAACCCACATCGTCAGCCATCTTCTTTCCATAACCCATCTGTATTTCCATGCCGTAGACTGGTTCTGAAAATCCTGGGTATTTACACCCACTTTCTCCATAAGCCTGTGGATTTCCCTTCTTCTGTCCGCCGTGAACCTTCCGGCACAGCACAAATCTATTGCTGATTGATATATGCCATCAACCCTTCTTTCAAGCAGCTTCTGTCTCGAATATATCTGATTCCTAACGAATGCCAGTTCCTTTTGATGCCTTTCTTCTCCAATCTTAATCATCAAATCTGGATGCCTGCGCCATCTGTCTATCGCATTTCCCGCTTTATATTTGTAGATATAAGAATTTTGACGTATGTACCTGATTTTCGGTTCCCTGGCAATCACCTCGAAGTTGAAGTCCGCGTCCTCCCTTTGTATCGTGCCCTCGTTAAATGAAATCCCATTTTCCAGCAGGAAATTCCTCCTGTACACAATGCCGTGTATAAAACCGAAAAGCCCATCCACCACCATTTCAGTCAACAGGGCTCTACAGTTAGCCAACTGTCCAGTTTTTCTGATACCATTTTGCAGAATCTGCCTTTTTCCCTTGTACATAACCGCATCATATACGACGAAGTCGTACCCCCCCAGGCTTCTGCACAAAATGTGTCAGGAAGCACCTCGTCGTCCGAATCGACAAACATCACAAAATCGCCTTTCGACTCAGCCAGGCCCATATTCCTGGCAGAACTGACTCCTCCGTTTTCTTTTCTGAAATATCTGCATCGTGTATCCCGGCCAGCAAGCTGCTCACAGTAATCTCCCACCGATTTCTGCGATCCATCGTCCACTATCAAAAGCTCAAAATCCATATTATGCAATCTGAAAATCGACTGAAAGCACCTCTTCAGAGAAGCTTCCCGTGTATTATACACTGGCACAATAATTGATAAGTCCATTGCCATCACCTGTTCCCTACACTGTATACTTCTGTCAGCTTCCTGCTATAGCTCTCATCCGTGTCAAAGCAGATGTTTCTACAGTTTTCGCTGTACCTCCCTATAAGGTCGGGATTCCCCCACAGTTCCAATATCTTCCCCTTCAAATCCTCCACATCCCCACTCTCGAACAGCTCCCCAGTCCTCCCCACATCTATCAGCTCCGGTATCCCCCCGATATCCGCCCCCAGCACCGGCGTGCCGTACATCTGGCTCTCCATCACCGAAAACGGGCAGTTCTCATACCACTCCGACGGATATATGGAAAACCGCGCCTCCCGAATCAGCCTCTCCAGCGCCTCTCCGGTCTGGAATCCCACATTCCTCACATTGGGAAGCGCATTCACATCCCCCTCCAGCGGCCCGGAACCGGCGAACACAAACTCTATGTCCGGCAGTTCCCGGCAGGCCTTTAACAGCGTGCCGATGCCTTTCTCCTCGGAGAACCTGCCGAAATAGAGGACAAAGTCTTTCTTCTCTGTCTCCCTCTCCTCCACCCTGTCCACGAAATTGTGCATGGTTACCGTCTTCTCCCGGAACACAGGATTGGTGTCCATCTTCTTTTTCAGGAATTCGGACGGACAGATGATTCTGTCTATGTATCTGTAGACCCCTTTCCGGTTCCAGAACAGCGCCTCCGCCGCGCCTATGGCGCTCTTGGCCAGGCTTCCATGGATGCATCTCCCCTTCACACAGTTCAGGAAGCGGCCTCCCAGACATTTTTCACAGTTCTCATGTGTGTTCGGATTGTGGAGCATGTGATTGGGACAGACCAGATTATAGTCATGTGCCG
>CAMQOJ010000408.1 GCA_947003375.1 uncultured Lachnospiraceae bacterium | reverse complement strand
CCCCCCGGAAATGGCAAGTGCTTCGGTTGCTTTTTTCCGCCGATTTGTTTATAATAGATAAAACACATTACAAATGCGGCCCGTTTTCAGATAAGAGGTAGGACATGTATCAGGTCATCATAGCGGAAGACGAGTTTTTCGTGCGCCTGGGGATCAAGAACAGTGTCTCCTGGGAAAAATACAATATGCAGGTGGTCTGTGATGCCGGCAATGGCGCGGAGGCCCTACGGGCTATCCAAAAAAGCTGTCCTGACGTCCTGATCACCGACCTCCTGATGCCCGGCATGGGCGGACAGCAGCTGATCGAATCCGTGCGGGACGCGGGGCTGGAGCCCTATATCATCGTCATCACCTGCCTGGAGGAGTTCAAGACCCTCCAGAAGATGATGTCCCTGGGGGTGCGGGACTACCTGCTGAAGGCCACCATGACGGAGGCCGAGATACAGGCCAGCCTCCAGAAGGCCAGGGAGGCGCTGGATAAGCAGGCCAGGCAGCTCGAACCTGCCCGGGCTCCTGCGGGGAACCGCTTCTCCCAGCTCATGCAGGCCTATCTGGCAGATGAGTCCCTCTGCAGGCAGACCCAGGGCGCGCTGGAGGAACTGAATCTGTCGGTGGCAGGAACTATCCCTGTCATCCTGGGATACATCAAGGAAATCTACCAGGCGGACAGCCCCGCATCCGGTTTTTCTGCCGGACATGTCTGCCAGAACCTGGTGGATTTGGCCTCCCACCAGCCTACACCGGGCTATCGCTGTCTGGCCCTTATGCTGGATGAGCGCCGCTTTTTCCTGTTCTTCTTTCCGGATGCCGCCGCAGCGGACTCCCTGCCCGTCCTGCGCACCCTGATTCGGACCTTGCAGAGCCAGCTCCAGGACTATCTGAATATCCTCCTCTCTCTGCTGGCGGACAGGGCGGAGGATTTCGCCCGGATACCGGCCTGCTGCAGGCAGCTCCTCTCCGTCCAAAGGCGGCATGAACCGGGCACCGACGCCCCCCTTGTCTTCCTGCCCAACTATCGCCCTGAAATCAGGGCCGCCCTGGAAATCATCCGACAGAACCTGTCCGACCCAGACCTTTCCCTGCACTTCGTGGCGGAGAAGGTGGGGTTAAGCGAAGCCTATTTCTCCTCCCTATTCCATACGGAGATTCAGATTCCGTTCCGGAAGTATCTGACCAATGTACGGATCGAGGAGGCAAAATACCTTCTGGAACAGGGAGACTACAAAATCTGGGACATCGCCAGCAGGACAGGTTTTTCCGATGAGGGATACTTTTCTAAGGTGTTCAAGAAGATGACGGATGTATCGCCAAAAGATTGGAGGAAGCTATGATGTCTGCCAGACATGCCGGAATCACCCCCCCAAAGAGCCTTCAGCGCTCCTTTACCGCCTCCATCCTGTGGGTCCATCTTTCCGTGCTGACAATCGCTCTGACAGCAGGCTTCTTCGTGCTTCTGGGAATTTCCAGGAATCAGACGATTCAGCAGGGCGAGAATAGCCTGGCCTACATGGCCTACCAGATGGACACACTCTCTGACAGCCTGTACGACATCCGCAGCCAGCTCATGCAGGACAAGGACATGCAGATATACCTGGCCTCTGACCGCTCTGTGGACGCGGAGGATATTCTGCTCCAGCAGTCCGTCATGAATCAGCTCTCCCTCATCATCCGCTCCTATAGCTATGTCAGCTCCATTACCCTGTTCCAGGGGGACGGCCCCGTCCTCTGCGTCAGCGAAACCATGCAGATACAGGGAAAAGCAGAAGACGAGCCCCTTCCCATCCAGTCTTCGGATGTCTGGAAGGGCCTGACTGCCCACTCGGGCCTCACCTGGGGCGGCCAGTATCAGGAGATGGACCTGTTCCTGTCCCGCTATCGGCCCGGCAGCTCCTCCACAGTGGTGTCCCTCCTGCTGCCCCTGGTGGATTATCAGGGCGGACGCCCTTTCTCCGTGTTGTCCGTCAATGTCCCCGCAGAATATTTCAGTTTCCTCTATTCTAAGCATGCCGACTACGGTGCAGCCGTCCACCTCTGGGGCGAAGACGGCTCCCTTCTCCTGAGCGTTCCGGAATCCTCTGGTGCGCCGGAGGGCTTCCATCTCTTCCGGGATACGGTGGTCACCAGCCAGCTCTCCCGCACAGGCTGGCATCTGTCCGAGGGGATTCCCTTCTCCGTGCTTTTGTATGATTCGGTCCCTCTGCTGCTGGCGGTCAGCGCCATCTTTCTGGCCGCGATCTTTGCAGCCGTGCTGCTCTCCTCCCTGGCGGGACGCCGTCTGCTGAACCCCTTCCAGGAAATCGTGGAGCAGATGAGTCCCATCAATGACGGCAATCTGAGCCAGCGCCTCTCCCCTCAGAAATACAGTGAGCTCAACACATTGGTGCGCCAGTTCAACCATATGATGGAACGCATCCAGCAGCTGGTAGCGGCAAACGAAAGTTACGCGGAGGAAAAGCGTCTGCTGGAGATGGAGACCCTCCAGTCCCAGATCAACCCCCATTTCCTCTACAACAGCCTGACCACCATCCGCTGGATGGCCGCCATGGCAAGGGCGGAGAACGTCTGCCAGGCCCTGTTCGCCCTAGGCAATATCATACGGCCTGTGTTCTCCCAGCCCGGCATCTTCTGGAGCCTGGATACGGAGCAGACCTTTGTGAGGAATTTCGTTGATATCATGGACTATCGCTTCGGCATCAAGACGGAATGCTCCTTCGCCATCCCGGGGGAGCTTCTGGAACGCCCCGTCCTGCGCTTCATCCTGCAGCCCCTGGTGGAGAACTCTTTCCAGCACGGTCTACAGAGCGGTATGGACGCCGGGCGCAGGGGCATCATCCATATCCGCGCCCGACAGGAGGATTCCTGGCTGGACATCTATGTGCAGGACAACGGACAGGGTATGGACGGACAGAGCCTGATCCGCCTGAACGAGCGGCTGCAAAAGGGTACGACGGATCCGCCCGCCGCCGAGCCCAGGACAGGCATCGGCCTGTCCAATGTGAACCGGCGCATCCTGCTCCAGTACGGAGAGGGCTCCGGGCTTTCCGTATGGTCCCAGGCCGGCCAGGGCACCACCGTCCGCATCCGGATGCGCCCGGAGCCCGTCCCTCCGAAACCGTCTACAAGCCATTGATCCGCCAGTTCCGGCCGGGCAGGCAGCTTCTCCTATCCCCGGCCTCCTGAATCCTCCGGCTCTGTCTCTGTCCCGTCAGCCTTCGCCCCCGAAATCCGAATCGGCCGGGCCCTGGCCTCTCCACAGCCTCACAGGGCCCAGCAGCCCGGAGGGCAGAGCGGAGGCGCTGCCTCTGGTCCCCAGGGGATCCCAGGCAAACTCATTGGCAATCAGATTACAGCAGTATATGGTCAGTTTATTCCGCCCCCGCCTTGCCGCCCGGCTCAGTTCCAGGCGATAGGGCTTCCACAGCAGCCGTCCCAGGCTGCGCCCGTTCAGGAATACCGCCGCGCATTCCCTCACCTGGCCCAAATCCAGCCACAAATCCTCACCGTCCCTTCCCTGCCAGTCAAATTCCGCCTCATACCTGCCGTACCCCGCATACCAGGACAGGCCCAGCTCCTCCCAGTCCACGGCCCTTGTCTCCACGGGAAGTATCCTGATTGCAATCGGGGCCGCTACGCCGAACTGCGGCATCATGGACGAACTCTCGATTGCCAGGATGCCGGGGCGCTCCCCGCAGCCTTCCACCGGAATCCAGTCTTCACCGATTTCCCGGGCAAATCCTGTCACGGCCTCCACCAGCCGCCCGTTCAGATACAGCGCGTACTCCCCCCTGGCCGGTATGGGCCTGCGCACGGCAGCCGTTCCCACAGGCAGCGTGAAGCGGAACAGCCTGCTTCCGGTATGATTATAAAGCTTCGGCCCATGCTTCAGGGAAATCACCTCCCAGGCGCTGTCATCGAACCCGGGCTCCATCCAGTGCCGCCAGACTGCTGCCAACCGCTCTCCGTCGCCGCTCTCATAAGACAGGGGAAGCGTCCTGCAGACAGGCAGGTCCAGTTCTGCGAAGGAGTCTGCGCTCCCCGCCCCGTCAAGCCCCTTTGGCCAGGGCAGGAAACGGAAATGGCCTATCTCCTCCACCAGGCTTTTCCCTTCCGGCCATGGAGAAAAGCAGTCCCATGTCCCGTCCATGCCTTCCGCCTCCGCACTGCCGCTTCCCCCGCCAATCCCCGGGGCAGCTCCTCCGGCGTCCTCCGCCGGGCCGGCGCCGGGAACCTCCTCCTGTGCCAGCACAAAATAGTACAGCTCCTCCGGCTCTGCCAGGAAGCGGACTTCCGTCCTCTCTCCCTGCCCCCAGATCTGCGCAGGATGCCGCTGCCCCCGACAGTCCAGCAAAGCCGTGTCCCTGCCCCTGCAGCCCACTGAAATCCTGTAATCCTGCTCCCTGCCCCCCGTGTGGGACAGCAG
>CAMQOJ010000407.1 GCA_947003375.1 uncultured Lachnospiraceae bacterium | reverse complement strand
ATGTCCATTTTTCTCTAATTTCTTTTCCTGCACGATATTCAGTTGTCAATCTTCGGCTGGAATCTCATTCATTGAGATTCCGAGAAGTTATATGATGCTTTCTCCCCGCAGCAGCTTCGACGCGCCGTTGGCAAAGGCCAGGAGCGTCACCGAGATAATGGATTTCAGCATGCTCACCGCCGTAGCGTAGGGGATCTGGTTGTTGGACATTCCCTGATGGTACACATATAAGTCCAGCACCTCTATGGAGGACTTATTCATGGCATTCTCGAACACGAAGTATTGTTCCATTCCGCTGTTGATGATATTCCCGATGGACAGAAGGAGCAGTACGAAGAAGGTGGGCAGCAATGCCGGGAATTCAATGTGCCGTACCACCTGCCATCTGCCCGCCCCGTCGATCCGGGCAGCCTCCACCTGTTCATAATCCACGCTCCCCAGCGCCGCCAGGTACATCACCGCGCTCCAGCCCAGGGTCTTCCACGTTCCATAGGCCCACATCTTCAGCCAGATATGGCCGGGATCCGCCAGATAGTTCACACCGCTGTCAATCAGCCCCAGCTGCATCAGCATCTGATTCACGAAGCCGTCCGTAGACAGGAGCGCGAACACAACGGCATATACCAGCACCCAGCTGATGAAATTGGGCAGGGTCGTCAATATCTGTACGGCCTTCCGATATCTGTTGGAACGGACCTGATTCAGCAGAAGGGCGAAGACCATTGGCAGGGGCGATGTGAGGATGCCCAGGAAGCTCATCCCCAAGGTATTCTTCATGACCCGGACAATGGCCTGCTGCTTCAGAGGATTGTCAAAAATCGCCGTGAAATGCTTCAATCCCACGAAATCGCAGTTCCGAAGCTTCATGCCTGCGCTGTAGTCAAAGAACGCATAGGCCCATCCTGTCAGCGGCAGGTACGAGAAGACACATACCAGCAGCAGCAGCGGAACGGTCAGGAGGAACAATCTGAACCCCGGCTGGCTCCACACTCTCCGCTTTTTTGTCATATCATCATCACCGTTCCTTCCTGTACTCTATTGGTAAACTTTTGTTATAAATACTATACCATGCTTCCGGTGCATTTTTTTCAGCTCTCGGAGTGCAATTTTTGTGGCTCGGGGCTTGACTTTACTTCCCCATAGTGCTATACTCTCCTTACTTCAAAACAAAAAGGCTTTGACGAGGAGTAGTATACTACATAACGCCAGAATTTACCGTACTGCACTGGTTGAACGTATATGGCTGGCGTTATGTAGTCGGGTTACTCGGAAACTTTAACTGTTAAGCAGTATAAATAGCAGGGATTTCACAGAGAGGGGATGTTTGGTGCGAATCCTCATTGAACTGTTATCGAAGCAGCCTCCGAGCTGTGAACCGAACGGATGCGTCCCAGTAGGCTTCAACGGAGTTCCCCCGTTAACGCAGGAAGCAATATCGGAGCGATCCCGTATTGGCAAAGTGCAGAGAAATCTGAAATCAGGTGGTAACACGGACAAGTAGGTTCGCCCTGAGTCGGCAAGTATGTCGGCCCGGGGCTTTTTGTTTTGGGAAAAAAGCAAAAAGGAGAAAGCCATGACCGCAAAAGAATTGAGAACCATGTATGTAAGCTTTTTCAGGGAAAGGGGCCACAGGGAGATCCCCTCGGCCTCCCTGCTCCCGGAGAACGACCCCACCGTCCTGTTCACCACGGCCGGAATGCATCCCCTGGTGCCCTATCTGCTGGGAGAAAAGCACCCCCTTGGCAGGCGGCTGACGGATGTCCAGAAATGCATCCGCACCAGCGACATCGACGAGGTGGGGGACGATGTGCACCTGACCTTCTTCGAGATGATGGGCAACTGGTCCCTGGGGGATTACTTCAAGGAGGAGTCCGTCTCCATGAGCTTCGAATTCCTGACCAGGCACCTCCACATCCCGCCGGAGCGCCTGGCTGTGACCGTGTTCGCTGGGGACGAAGCGGCTCCGGCGGACGAAGAGACGGCGCAGGCCTGGAAGCGCCTGGGCCTTAAGGAGGAGCAGATCTTCCGCTATGGCAGCGAGGAGAACTGGTGGGGCCCGGTAGGCCATACAGGCCCCTGCGGCCCGGACACGGAAATCTTCTACGATTTCGGAAAGCCCAAATGCTGCGAGAGCTGCGGCCCGGCCTGTACCTGCGGGAAATATGTGGAAATCTGGAACAATGTGTTCCTGCTTTTCAACAAGGAGGAGGACGGAAGCCTCACCGGCCTGGCGCAGAAGAATGTGGACACAGGCATGGGGCTGGAGCGGGTCCTGACCATTTTCAACGGAAAGACGAATGTATACGAAACGGAACTGTTCCTGCCCCTCATGGAACGGCTGGCGGAGCTGGGGGCCGGAAAGGAGCTCCCCCTGCGGGACAGGCGGATCATAGCGGAGCATGTGCGGGCAGTGACCTTCATCTTAGGAGACCCCAGGCGGATCGTCCCGTCCAACACGGAGCAGGGCTATATCCTGCGGCGGCTCATCCGCAGAATCATACGGCTGTTCCAGAAAGCCGGCATGGAATCCGACTGCCTGCGGGGGCTCTCCGCCATAGTCATCGACCAGTACCGGGATGTCTATCCGGAGCTGGGGGAGAACCGGGACTTCATCCTGGAGGAACTGCAAAAGGAGCAGGCCCTGTTCTCCAGGACCCTGGAGGAGGGGCTGCGGAAGGCCAACCGGTATCTGGACAGCCTGGAAGCGGGTTGCCGGAATGAGGAACAGCGTGGGACAGGCAGCCCTGAGAACGGAAAGCCCGCGATGCTGAGCGGCGAGCTGGCCTTCCGGCTCTACGACACCTACGGCTTCCCCATCGAATTCACGGAGGAGCTGGCCAGGGAGCGGGGATTTGCCGTGGACATGGGTGGCTTCCAGCGCAAATTCGAGGAACATCAGGAGAAGTCCAGGCTGGCTTCCGCCGGAAAGTTCGCGGGAGGGCTGGCCGAGCACAGCGAACAGACCGCCAGGCTCCACACGGCCACCCACCTGCTGGGCGGGGCACTGCGGAAGGTGCTGGGGGAGGAGGTCTCCCAGCGGGGCAGCAATATCAACGCGGAGCGCCTGCGGTTCGATTTTTCCTTTGGGCGGAAAGTGACGAAGGAGGAGCTGGCCCAGGTGGAGGCCATGGTAAACGAGGCCATAGACCGGAAGATAGACATAGTGCTGGAGGAAATGCCGCCCCAGGAAGCCTGGCGCAGCGGGGCCATAGGCATCTTCTCAGAAAAATACGGCGACATGGTGAAGGTATACACCATCCCCGGCTATTCCAGGGAAATCTGCGGCGGCCCCCACGCGGGCAACACCGAAGAGCTGGGCAGGTTCCGGATTCTGAAGGAGGAGGCATCCTCGGCCGGGGTCAGGAGGATCAAGGCGGTGCTGGAGAGAAAGGAAATCTGACGGTTCCGCTTCCGTCAGTCTTTACGGCGGCAGGGTCTTAATGCCCTGCCGCCATAGTTCGCTACGGTATTCAGTTGGACTCTGCATTCTCATTACAAAACTTGATTCTGTTCTTGATTTCCGTCATAGCCTTTGTTTCGGTCATGCTGAAAATGTATGCTTTCAAATATTTTTTGTTAACTTTCTCGTAGGTATGGTCTATCATGTTTCTAAAGGCTTTCAGCACACTGATGTCAATGCATGCCAGAGAATTTTGTGTATCTTCTGTCAGCATCTTAGACGCTTCTCCTATCTGCGCCATATAAAAAGCACATAAATCAAAAGCCATCTTGTCCTGCTCTATATAAACGGCATTTAATTCTTGCCAGTCACATAGCACACCCAGTCATGCCGTTTATCCGGTTTTTGGGCAAGATTTAATCGCTACATATATAAGTTATTCTGATTGCATCCGAAACGCCCAATTACTGCCTTCATATCATTCTGTCTCTGCAAAATCGACATCAGCAGTTGTATATCTTTTTTATATGATTTGGTCATATCCACCTGACTTCCTGCATCACTGTTTTATATGCTGAATATTGATTGACCGGCAATCCGTTTTGTACCGCAAAGCGGTCCAGCTCATCATCTTCTTTTTTCATTAAATCCACCCAAAGTATATCGACCGTGATATCAAACAGGCCTTTTATATATTCCATGATATCCACTCTCATGGAATCGCCATCTATCACAACATCTATATCGCTGGACGTTTTTTCGTTGCCATTTACATAAGAGCCTGCTATCCCCAGCCTTATATCGTCATATTTATCATAGGTTTGTCTTAAAATCGCAATGATGTCATTCAACTTCATTCTTCTCTGCCCTTTTTGTCTTATTGCGGGAACCGCTTCGCCAACCCTGTAATCTATACTGCACACCGGTTAAATTTGCAGTGCAACCCGACTGTAGACCGCCAGCCAAGTAATTTTCCAGAGACGCCACTGTAAATCCTGGCGGTCTACAGTATAAAACCTATTATAC
>CAMQOJ010000406.1 GCA_947003375.1 uncultured Lachnospiraceae bacterium | reverse complement strand
GGGAAGCCGCAGGACGTCCGGCAGGCCGGGAGCAAAGCGCGTGCTGGCCCTGGCCCGGGGGAGGAACCGGGGCAGAGCATGGAAAAGCGTAGGCTGGCCCGGCCCAGGGGAAGAACTGGTGCAAAGCATGGAAAACGCAGGCTGGCCCGGCTCTGGGGAAGGAGCTGGGGCAGGGCATGGGAAAACGCAGGCTGGCCCTGGCCAGGGGAAGGAACTGGGGCAGAGCATGGAAAAGCGTAGGCTGGCCCGGCCCTGGGGAGGAACGGCAGAGTATGGAATAGTGCAGGACGGGAGAGCCTGGGGAGCCGGGAAGGAGGACAGGGATGTTTAGGACAGAAATATACCGGATATTGTCCAGGAAAGTGGGAGTGGCCGCCATGCTGGCGGGCCTGCTGCTGTTGCTGTACATGGCCATGGGCATTACGGTGTGGGGAGAGGGACTGATCGATGAGGGAAGGATATATTACGGGGCCCGGGCCATCGCCAGGGATAAGGAGATCGCCGCCGAATTCGCAGGCCCCCTCACAGAGGACACCGTCAGGGCAATCTGGGAAAAATACGGCCCTCCGGTGAACTGCGCCATGCGCAGCACCACCATGGAAAGCCTCCGGGCCGCGGCGGCATCGGGGGGAAATGACAACTACTGCAACCGTTTCGTGGCAGAGCATTTCGGCACCCAGGTGCAGGGAGAGGACGGGCGGATCACCTATGTGCTGGCGGATGGCTGGAACGAGAGCGCCTGCCTGGACGGGACGTATATCTTCGGGTACGCGGGCACCGGGACTTACTGGGACAGGTTCCTGATGGCCTATGTGCTGGCCCATATCTCGATCATCGTGCTCCTGAGCCCTGTGTTCTCCGAGGATTACGCCTACCGCACGGCGGACATCATACTGCCCACGGTGAACGGCCGCTTCACCCTCTGGAGGCGCCGCATGGCCGTGGGCTGCGCCCTGGCATCGGCCTGCTACCTGCTGGCGGGCGGCAGCATCTTCCTCCAGCACATCGCCTGCTACGGCACGGAGGGCTTTGGGGTCAGCAGCAGGATCGCCGGGATGCCCATGTTCTTCGGGAAGGATTACCTGCCCATGGGCACAGCCCTCCGGGAGCTGTATCTGTGCGGCTGGCTCTCCTCCCTGGCAGTGGCGGTGCTGACCTGCTCCGTGTCCGCCCTGTGCAGACAGTCCTTTTCCTCGCTGGTCAGGTCCCTCCTGGTATACATAGGCCCCTATGCGTTCCTGCGGCTGGTATTGGACGCGCTGCCCGTGGGAAGAATCAATGCCCTACTGCACTATCTCTGCTACAGCGCCCCCATTTCCTACCCGGGCACCTTCTCGGAGGCCCCGGGGAACGCCAGGCTGCTGCTCACCGCCATGGCGCTGGCCGTGACGCTGTCGGCGGCTGCGCTGGGGGCATACCGGTACTGCAGCCACCAGGTGAGGTGAACCGCCGCCCGGCGAAAAGCCTCCATAGGCCCCGGACGGTGGCCTGCGCCCTCCGATTCCGGACATTTCCTTATTAAAAGCGGGCCGTGCCCCGCCGCCGGGAACAAGGCGGATATGGGCCGTGTTCCCGGGACGGGGCACCGCTTCTCCCATAAGGCGTCATCAAAGAAACGGCGCAAGGGACTTCAGGGCGTGGAGATCGCCGCCCCGCATAAGGCTTTCGGCCATCTTCTGCAGGGTCTTCTGGGACAGGAAGGGATAGAGCCCGGAAATGTCCACATGGGCATCGTCAGGCAGCTTTTCCAGGAATCTGGCCAGAGCCTCTTCTCCCAGGAACGGCGCCAGGGCAACGATGTGGGACATATCCTGCTGGGGATCCACGTTTTCTATCAGAGCGCCCAGGGCATCGCCGCCAAGGAAGGGGGCCAGTCCCCTGATGCCCTCCCAATCGTCCAGAGGCAGCATTTTCTGGACGAGCCTGTCCAGGGTGCCGCTGCTTAAAAAGGGAGCCAGACCGCGGACTTCGCGGATGTCCCCTTTTTCCTCCATTTTATCCACCAGGGCGTCCAGGGTCTCGCTGCCAAGGAAGGGGGCCAGCCTCTTGATGCCCTTCCAGTCGTCCAAAGGCAGCATCTTCTGGACGAGCCTGTCCAGGGTGCCGCTGCTTAAAAAGGGAGCCAGGCCGAAGATTTCGCCAATGTCCCCTTTTTCCTCCGCTTTATCCACCAGAGCGTCCAGGGTCTCGCTGCCAAGGAAGGGTGCCAGGCTGATGATGCCGGATATGTCCCCCTTTATGTCGGCCTCTGCCACCAGAACGTCCAGGGTCTCGCTGCTGAGGAAAGGGGCCAGCCCGGCCAGGTCCTTCAGGCTGTGCACCTGGGTTCTTTTGATGAGGGCATCCAGATACTTCTCGTCCAGAAAGGGGGCCAGCCCCGCGATTGCCTTCAGATCGAGCTTCTCCCCGTCCTCCTGATTGTCCAGGCTGTCGTCCACCAGCCGGGCCATGTCGGCGGGGGGCAGGAGCGGGGCCACCTCCTGGATTTCCTCTATGGTGACGGGCTCCGCGTCCGCCTTGGAGGGCTCTTCCTTTTCTATGATCCGGCTCAGCGTCCTGGAAGCGCTGTCCGTGCCCAGGAGCTCATCCACGCCGATTTCCAGGATCTGACAGAGCTGCTCCAGCTTGCCGATGTCCGGGCAGGAGCTGCCCCGCTCCCAATTCGAGACGGCCTGATAGCTGACCTCCATGGCGTCCGCCAGGTTCATCTGGGTCATGTTCCGGGCAATCCGGGCCTCTTTGATTTTCCGTGCTACTTTCATGGTATCGAACATAATCTTCCTCCTTTTCTTCTTCGCGCTTTTCGCGGGTGATGGTTCAGGAATGTGCTGCCGGTGACGCGCCTGCCGTCCGTTCCATGGTACCAGTATAGCCTATCCGCCTTAAAATGGGAATCAAGAGTTGCTTGAGACGGCATCTTTCCAGGGGCTTCCCGGGCGCGCCCGCACTGTCCTTCATGGCGGCACGGCGGGGAGGCCGGCCCAGGAAGGGCAGGGGGTGGATGGCGGCGGGGGAAGTGAACAGGGGCACGTCAAATACATAGTCACTTTCGGGCACAGTGGTTTTAAACATTGTTTCAAGCATAGGTTTCTCCTCTTTTCCTTTTACGCAGTATAGAAATACCGGTGCATCGGTGGCGGTTGGGCTCACCGGGTTCATGCTGGCAGTATAGCCCGTAGACGGGGAACAGGGAAGAAAGCGCTGCTTGAGTTTGGGACTAAACAGGCGCTTGAGGCCGGGATTGGCCGGGGGTATGCCGCATACACGGATAGACGACGCTATTGCGAAATGCCGCCCCATGTGATATGATCTCATCATGGAGAGACTATGGGACGGAAAGGAAAAATATTTTCATGAAAAACCAATATGACAAGACAATCACAGCCTGCTTCGTGGGATATATCGTACAGGCGATCGTCAACAATTTTGCGCCGTTATTGTTCCTGTTCTTCCAGAGGAGTTACCGGATTCCCCTTTCCCAGATCACGCTGCTGGTGACGTTCAACTTTGGGATACAGTTGCTGGTGGACCTTCTTTCTGTGGGATTTGTGGATAAAATAGGCTATCGGGTATCCATGGTCATGGCCCACGTCCTGTCGGCGGGGGGCCTGATTCTTCTCACGGTGCTGCCGGAAATCCTGCCGTCTCCCTTTGCGGGGATCCTGATTGCGGTCATGATCTACGCTATCGGGGGAGGGCTCCTGGAAGTCCTGGTGAGCCCGGTGGTGGAGGCCTGCCCTTCCGACAACAAGGAGAAGGCCATGAGCATGCTCCATTCCTTTTACTGCTGGGGGCATGCGGGGGTGGTGCTGATTTCTACGATATTCTTCGGTGTGGCCGGTATCCGGAACTGGAAGATGCTGGCTGTCATCTGGGCGCTTATCCCCCTGGGGAACGCGCTTGCCTTTTCGAAAGTCCCCATGGCGCCGCTGATGGAGGAGGGGGAATCGGGCCTGGGATTGAAGGAGCTGTTCCGGATGAAGGTATTCTGGATCCTGCTGGTGATGATGGTATGCGCGGGGGCCAGCGAGCAGGCGGTGAGCCAGTGGGCCTCCACCTTTGCGGAGAAGGGGCTTGGAATCTCCAAGACCGCGGGGGACCTGGCCGGGCCCATGTCCTTCGCGGTGCTGATGGGAGCGGCCAGGCTGTTCTATGGGAAATATGGCGACAGGATTCATCTGGAGCGCTTTATGGGATATAGCTGCTGTCTGTGCATCCTGGCCTATCTGGGGGTGGCCCTTTTGCCGCTTCCCCAGTTGAGCCTCGTTGCCTGCGCCGTCTGCGGGCTGTCGGTGGGAATCATGTGGCCGGGGACCTTCAGCAAGGCGGCCGCGGCGCTGCCAAGGGGCGGGACGGCCATGTTCGCGCTGCTGGCCCTGGGCGGGGACATCGGCTGTTCCGGCGGGCCTACGCTGGTGGGGATGATG
>CAMQOJ010000405.1 GCA_947003375.1 uncultured Lachnospiraceae bacterium | reverse complement strand
ATACGAGATCCTCATCTGTCTCGTGGGCTCGGAGATGTGTATAAGAGACAGACCGTAGCCACCCCCGCCCTGGCCACACCGTGGAGCGCCTCGTTCCACCAGTTGTAGGCGGGTATGCCCAGCCTGGGGATTGCCGGGGAGTCGTACCTCAGCTGGGAGGCCTTCTCCTCCAGGGTCATCCTGCCCACCAGCTCCTGGGCGCGTTTTCTTGCTTTCTCTCTGTCTCTCATGTCTGTTCCTCCTCTAAAAATATCACTGGGCATACAGAAAATGGATACCTGCCCGAATCCCTCTGACCCGTCTGTCCGTGACGCCTAATACTCCGGCAATGGCCGCCGCTGTACATGCCTTATCCCCGCGGATTCAGCTTATGATTAGACGCTCCTGATTCGACAACGTGGAGTGGCCAGACTGCCTGTCCTATGCGTCCATTCATGGTAGATTTCAGGCAAGCCGCCCGGACTTCCGCGCCCCCACGGGGACAGACTCTAGAATTTTGAAGTGTTTTTATCATAACACAGGGGCCAGGAGATTGCAATCATATGGGCCAAAAAATCCGGGGGCTTTGCAGGGAATCGGGAAAAGTCCCACAGGCCGGTGAATTGTCCCCCTTGTCAAGGACTTTTATACTACATAACGCCAGAATTTACCGTACTGCATTGGTTAAACGTACATGACTGGCGTTATGTAGTCGGGTTACTCGGAATTTTTAACTGTTAAGCAGTATAAAAAAACAAGGGGCCGACAATACACCCATCCTCAGTACCCATACCTCCCCCTGTACCGGAAGAACATAAAGGCCGACAAGGCAAGCGCCATCAATTCCGCCACAGGCGTTGCCAGCCAGATTCCGTTCACGCCGAACAGGAGCGGCAGCACGATCATCGTGATCAGCATAAATACAAAGGACCTGGAAAATGCCAGGACGGCGGAAACCACTCCGTTCGATAAAGCGGTAAACATCCCGCTGGCAAAAATATTGAATCCGATAAAGAAAAGAGCCACTGTGCATATCCTGTTCCCTGTCACCGCCAGCTCATACACCGGATTCTCCGGGCGGGCAAAAATCGAAACCAATGGCTCCGTCAGCAGGAAAGAAGCCGCTGCCGTCACAAGGGAAATCCCCGCGATCACTTTTAAGCTCACCGCTACGAGCTTTTTCAGTTTTCCATCGCTCTGCTCCCCGTAGCAGTAGCTGAGCATGGGCGCTACGCCATAAGAATATCCTGTATACAGGGAACTGGCGAACATCAGCACATACATGATGATCGTGACGGCCGCCACCCCATCCTCGCCCACATAGCGCAGCATCGTCCAGTTGAACATCAGCGTGACGATTCCGGTGACAAGCGCAGTCGCCATCTCCGAACATCCGTTCGTCGCGGCGGACCCGAGAACCCTGAACCGCAGCCTGGGTTTCCTGAAATGCAGGAGATTCCCTTTCCGGCTGAAGACAAACAGCCCCACCACGGCCGTCACAGAATAGCCCAGCCCCGTCGCGACGGCCGCCCCGCCGATTCCCATATCCAGCACGGCAATGAAAACATAGTCAAGCGCCATGTTCAGGACGCCGCCCGTCACCGAGCAGGCCAGAGAAAGGGTCGCCTTTTCGCTGGCAATCATATAGAGCGTGAAATTGTTCATCAAAAGAATCGGCACGGTAAACACCAGATAACGGCTTAAATATCCCACGCAGTATGCCTCCACCTTAGCCGAAAGCTCCATGCCGGAGAAGATGGAATCCATGGCCCTGTATCCCACCGCGCACATGACGATGCCCACTATGACATTCACCAAGATCAGGAACGTGAAATCCTCCTTTGCCTCCTCCGCTTTCTGCTCCCCCATCTTTTTCATGATGACCGCGCTTCCCCCTGTGGCGAGCATGGTGGAAATCGCCGTGACAAGCTGGATGACCGGCGCCGTCAGGTTGACAGCGGAAAGAGCGTCCGTGCCGATCAGGTTCGATACGAACAGGCCGTCTACCATCGTGTAAAAAGACATGAACACCGTCATCGCAATGGTGGGCACGGCAAACTTCAGGATATTCCCAAGGGTTACAGGCCTTTCGTATGCAGTTGTGTTTGTGTTTGCATTTTCCATGAATTCTTCCTCCATATATCTTGATTTTCCCGTCCATATATGGCATCCTATACCATACAGTAACTGTACGGTCAAGACAAATATTGAATTTTTAGAGGTAAATCATGAATCGACAGAACAAGCTACTCACAATCGGCCAGTTTGCGGCCATGCACGGCATCAACAAGAAGACGCTCATGTGGTATGATGAGATCGGGCTGTTCAGGCCTGCCTCCGTCAATCCCGAAAACGGATACCGTTATTACGATTACCACCAAAGCCCTGTCCTTGAGACAATCCTGCTGCTTCGGGACCTGGACGTTTCCATCCATGAAATACAGGATTTCATGAAAGACCGGTCTGCAGGCAATCTAAAACAGCTTCTGGAAGAAAAAATGGCAGACCTCGATAAACAGATTGCCCACCTGCAGGCAGTCCGTACAACGCTATCCGCCCACCGCCAGAACATGGACACCCTGCTCACCATGGATCTGTCCGAAATCAGCGTCGTGGAGAGGGAGGAGCGCTGTCTGGTCACTGTAGGGATAGACCGGGGCACCTCCTTTGAACGGGAAGTCGAACTGATCACTGCCGAAACGGAGAAATACCAGCTCGGCCGCCTCCACAAGGCCTCCTATGGCTCCATGATCTCCGTTTCCAGCCTCATGAGCGGCCGGTATGACGACTATTCCCGGCTCTTTATCGAAATCCCCTTCCTCTCCTACCGGGCTGGCCTGCACATGGCTCCCGGCGGAAAGTATTTAAGGGCGTTCTGTAAAGGGGAATGGGACAGGCTGCCGAAGCGGTATCAGGAAATATTCGATTACGCCAGGGAACACGGCCTGACCCCTTACGGATATTCCTATGAAATGGGCATCAATGAGAATGTCATCGAACGGATTGAAGATTATATCGTACAGATTGAGATTCCGATAACGTTACATCCCGCAATAACACAGGAATCATCCCGGAGGTTTGGTTGACCGCAGCCTCCGGGATGCATGATATGGCTTTTGTGGATTTATATCTTGAAATATCAGGTGTAGACCAGGCTGGCACTTACATATCCCCAGATTGTGTGAATCAGCTCTGGTTGGTCTGCCGTTGCGGAAAATACCAGCATCAGCCTTTTATTCTTCTCTACCGTTCTGTTCGCCCTGACCTCGCCTCTCAGCATAGTCCCGGTGAGCGTTTCAGCAGTAATGGATGGCGTCAGGGTAATCAGCGTTTCTTCAATAGGTGAAAATATTTTGCTCGTCTCCCCGGCTTCGTAAAGCTGTGCTTTTATCGTGACAGTAGAGACAGTCCCGGCGGGCAGGGGAAAGACGTTCATAAAAGCAATCAGGCTATTAATCTCAATAGGGAAAGGAACCGTAAAGCAAAAACCGCTAACAGATCCCATCAGCTTTTCCACTTCTATCGTGGAGCTTAAAGGCCATGCCGGCTGCCCGCTGGCACCAAAACCGATAAAAGACGGCCTGCCTGGGAGCCCCTCCTCAGTCGTTGACATCGTAATAGGATTTCCCGAAGCAAAGAGGAGCATTTTTTCTGCTGACGCTATGCCTGCGGGCCCGGTAGCTCCGGTGGCTCCGGTTGGGCCTGTGGCCCCGGTAGCTCCGGCCGGACCCGTGGCCCCAGTAGCTCCCGCTGTTCCGGCCGGACCTGTGGCCCCGGTAGCTCCCGCTGCTCCGGTTGGGCCTGTGGCTCCAGTAGCTCCGGCTGTCCCGGCCGGACCTGTGGCTCCGGTCGCTCCCGTGGCTCCGGCTGCTCCCGCCGGGCCCGTGGCCCCGGTAGCTCCTGTGGCTCCGATTGGGCCTTCATCCCCCTGACACCCTTTAGGTCCCTGCGCTCCAATGGGACCAGCTTCTCCCCGAATGCCCTGTGGCCCGGTTACGCCCTGCGGCCCCATGGCACCTATTGGGCCCGTGGGACCTGTGGGACCGGGAATCCCTCTGGGGCCCTGGGGACCGACATCTCCCTGAGGACCGGCAGGTCCGGCTGGTCCCATAGGTCCGGCAGGGCCCGCAGGCCCTATGTCTCCTTTGGGCCCTTCACAGCCGGGGTCACCTTTCGGCCCCATTTCTCCACGAACCCCCTGAATCCCCTGAATTCCCTGGGGGCCTGCATAGCCTCTCGGTCCGTCGCAGCCTCTCGGTCCTGTATTTCCGGTAGGTCCTACAGGACCGGTATTTCCTCTGGGCCCCCTTGCACCGGGAGCTCCTGGAATACCCTGGGGACCGATCGGACCCGGTTCCCCTCTGTCTCCCTTAGGACCGGGACAACCGCTATCCCCTTTGATGCCCTGAGGACCTGCCGGTCCCTGGTCGCCTTTAGGTCCCATAGGAC
>CAMQOJ010000404.1 GCA_947003375.1 uncultured Lachnospiraceae bacterium | reverse complement strand
TCTACACGAGTCTCTTCGTCGGCAGCGTCAGATGTGTATAAGAGACAGAGTAGCTGGAGCTGTATCGGTCCGTGGAACCCATACTCTGCATATTCGCGGGATTGCTCTTGTCGATTTCCAGGCGAAACGTCCCGCCCAGTTGTCCCCGCAGGTTTGCCGCCGCCGTGTGGGAGGCCTCCAGGATGGAGAGGCCAATCAGCGCGGATGTACAGACGGCAAGCAGAATCAAAAAGGCAATCGCGCTTTGCTGCCACTTCCGGACAACATACCGAAACGCTCTTTTTACAAAATTCATTGTGTGTCCTCCTATTCCAGTTCCGCGTGCGCCCCGCTCTGCACCCTGACTTGGGCAGAGGTTTTCCGGCCGCAGTAAAGATTGCGTCCGTAAATCCTCTGAAGTGCCGAACGGGGCACTCGCTGTCTTAACAGTTCCGCAAATGCCCCGCCCTGCACCCAGACATAAGCACTCGCTGTTTTATATCTGCCAGTGACATTTCTTAGCCGGACTAACTCAGCCTTGATAGAATCTCTCCGGGATTCAGCCCCATAATCCTCAGGCTGGAAAGGGCAGCGGACAGCAGCGCCACCCCCCCGCACCCGGCAGTCGTCGCGAAGACGGCCATGGCGGAGGCGGCTCCCATCGGCTCAATCTCGCCCATGTCCCCGCAAATAGCCTGGCCTGTAAGCGGCCAGACCAAGAAGACGGCACAGGCAGACAGGACAAGCGCGGCAGCGGCGATATAGACGGCTTCCATAAGACGCTGCAGAAGGATCTCGCCCTTTGAGATACCCATCGACAGCATAATGCCCAGCTCATGCCCACGGCTTTTCTGGAACAGGGCCTGTATCAGCGATAAGACCGCTGTCCCGGCAATGACCATGACCAGCAGCAGCGTGCGGGCCAGCTCCCTCATGGCAAGCAGCGGCCCCGCCGCTTTCTCGTAGTCCTCTACCCTGGCAGTCAGCGCAAAACAGCCCCAGTCGATGCCCTCTATCGCTTTGATCCTCTCCATGATCTGATGCACCTGTACCGGGTCGCCGATAAAGAAGTCCACATAGTCGGCTCCCGCGGCTCCCGTCAGCGCCCTGCCGCTTGCCATGTCGATGAAAATCCTGTTTTCCAGCAGGTGGACGGGAGCGGCAACGTCTGTGTTCTGCTGGGCTGCCTCCACCATAAACAGCCCCCTTATCTTCACGGCGACAGGCTGTCCGGCATGGCCTTCACGGGGAGACAGCCATATTTCGTCCCCCAAGTCCAGGCCGTTCTCTTCTGCCAGAGCCTGGCTGATCACGGCTCCGCCTCCATCGCCCCTGCCGGGTACTCCGCCGCCTGCCAGCCTCACCCGCCCTGTTTGAAACGCCGTGGAAAGCAATGGGGAAGCGTCCGCCTCCACCGACACCAAATGCGCTGCGATGGGATCGTCCTGATATATCCCGTTGTAATCGATTGGGCGCAGATCCTCCTGCAAGAGCATTTCCCTTTTAACTACAGCATTGTAATCTTTTATTCCCTCTCCTCCCCCAACCGCCTGAATCAGGTCCTCGTCGAGCGGCGCTCCGATATAGGTCACATTGGTCTGCCCGTCAGCTTCGGTCATCATGACATTCTCCTGGTTCCCCATATCGGGGGCAATGCGAAAACCGCCGCCCAGGCTCTGTCTGGTCTGCCCTATCGCCAGGTCGGTGGCGCGATAGAGCAACAGCCCCGCCATCACGAAAGAGAACAGCAGCAGCATGACGAGCAGCAAAAGGATGGATCTCCCCGCTTTGCGCCGGACATAGAGATACGCCCGCTGCCATATTTGCATTGTGTATACAGCTCCTTTCCTGGTCTTATGACGCTTATAAAAATAGCACCTCTGTGTTTCACCAATATGGAGCCTGTATTTCACCAGTGTTTCAAGCAAAAAAACTCCCCGCTTCAAAAGCAGGGAGCCTAGAAAAAGACGGTAAAACGCATACCTCTGTGTCCTTCTTTGTCCGGATCTCCAAAGGGCTCAAAGGAAAACCGACAGGGGAGCGCAGTCAGGACTTTTGCGGCGATATACAGTCCCAGGCCGTTCCCGCCCTCCGGATTTTCGCTGCCTTGGTTCCGGCTGCGGGAAAAGTCTGGCCGATAGAACGGCTCAAAAATATGGGTCAGCACACTCGCCTGAATGGGCTCGCATTCATTTTCGATGACCACAGCCCTGCCGCGGAAACAGACATTCACCTTTCCGGAAGGCTTCGTGTACTTGACGGCGTTGGAAAGCACATTTGACAGGGCTTTCTCCATGGCATTTACGGGAAATCCGGCCGTGAAATCATGGGAGAAATCCGTGTCCACCTGAACGCCCTTTGCTTTGGCGATCAAGAGATAGGGGGACAGCACTTTTTCCATAAAGCCCCCCATCGGCACCTCTTCCACTGCTTCCTGAGAAAAGCCCGGCCTGGAGGCGTCCAGTATCTCCTGTATCATCACGCCGAACCTTCCTGCCATGTCCCGGCATACCGGCAGATAGGTCTCCCAGTCCCGATACCGGCCGACGCCCATGATCATGTTGTCCAGCATGCCCTGCAGCGCTGTGACGGGCGTCTTCAGTTCATGGGACGCTGCCCGCAGGAAATCCACCTTTGCCGCCTCCGCCTGGCTGACCCGGGCATTTTCCCTCTGCAGGTCATCTATGGTGGCAAGCAGGCTTTGGTAAAGAGCGTTGACATTCTCTGAGAGCATCCCGATTTCATCCCGGGTCTCCACACGGCATGCCGCCTGTGGGTCAAGCTCCTTCATCCGGGCTGTCACAGCCGAGATCTCGGATAAGGGCTTTGCTATCTTCCCGGAGTACAGCAGGGCGAAGACCACCGCCAGCAGCAGGGACAACGCCAGGGTGAACGGCAGGAAAACAAGGATCGCTTCCTTGGCTTCGCTGACCGGCTGGAGGGTGGACAGCAGGACCAGGTAACAGGGCGTTCCCTCCGCCGTATCGAAATGGGTCCCGGAGCATAACTGCGCATTTGTCCTGGTGTAAAAGTCATTCCGAAAGCAGGAGAGGTCAATGTCCGGACCGTCATTCGGAAGGCTCCAGGCAGAGTTCACGGTCTCCTGAAAAGAATGGCCGCCATCGGCCGGAGACCCGCCCTCCGCCATGTGATTATACAGCTCTCCGTCATAATACAGGAAAACGCCCATCTGATATTGGAGCGCATACCGGGACACCATGTCCGCAACGCTGTCCGGGGCAGCGTCCTTCAGCGCCCTGATAAGCTGCTCTTGCGCATCCTGGAATCCGGCCTCCTTCTGGGCGGTGTAGACGATGGGCATCATGAAATAGAACAGGGCGTGGCTGATCAGCGAGATAGCCGCCATCAGCGAAAAGACATATAGAAATGTCTTGGGAAACAGCTTCAGCCGCTTCATGGCCATACCTCAAAACGATAGCCCACGCCTTTTACGGTGGCGATGCAGTCCAGATCCAGTTTCTGGCGTATCCTCCGGATATAGGTGTCGATCGTCCGGTCATAAAGCGGTGCGTCCATCCCCCATACGCCGTCAATCAGTTTTTCCCTTGTCATCACCCGCCCCGCATTTTCTATCAGGAGCTTCAGCAACTGTATCTCCTTGGGGGCCAGCTCTACAGGTTCGCCGCCCTTTTCCGCCAGATAGCCGTTAAAATCCACGGAGATGTTCCCGCGTCTCCGGATATCCTTTTCCTCCATGTTCCCGGCGCGGTGCAGCAGGGCCAGGACGCGCTTCCCCAGCAGGATGATGGAAAAAGGCTTGGTGATGTAGTCGTCAGCCAGACAATCGAAGCTGGCGATCTGGGTCCTCTCATCGCTCAATGCGGTCAGCATCAGAACGGGGACGCTGCTGGTCTTTCGGATTTCTTTCAGGACTTGAATGCCGTCCACATTGGGAAGCATGATATCCAGAACAATCAGTTCCATGGGGTTCTGCTGAAAAAGGCGCAGCGCCTCCAGTCCGTCGCAGGCCGAAAATACCGTGTGGCCCGCATCGGTCAGATAGTCGCTGACCAGATCGTTCGTCGTCACATCGTCCTCCACAACCAATATCCTTGCCATATCGCCCCACCTCCTGTCATTCCTGTGCCTCCTGTGTGCGCCGCCAGTGCGGATTTCCCTCTCCATACCTCTCTATCCTACACTGATGTTTCCTTTCCCTTGCCGGCGCATTCCAGTCATAACTGCTTCCCACCAAAAGAATATCTCACGCGCCTGTGGCGAATCTGCTCCTTTCATTATACCCCCGCTGGCACTATTCTACAATCAAATATTTCAGATGGAGCATTTAGCTACTTTCTCGTTTTTATGGAATCACAGGAAATTCGTTCACAATGCCGATGTATGTTGCAGTGGTCAAGTCCTCGGAACGATTATAGAGGAAATCATTTAACCACAAATTTATAATATATGTAATATCGTCTCTTCCCATATAAGTC
>CAMQOJ010000403.1 GCA_947003375.1 uncultured Lachnospiraceae bacterium | reverse complement strand
AGCGTCAGATGTGTATAAGAGACAGGGGGAAGGTCATCGACCTGGCATACAAGTACGGGTACGATACGCCGGAGGGCTTTACCAGGGCCTTCACGCGATTCCACGGCCTGTCTCCCATGCAGCTGCGGGCCCGGCCCTACCGCCTGAAGGTCTTTCTTCCATTAATAGTAGAGATTTCTGTAAAAGGAGGCAACAGAATGGATTTCACGGTTGAGAAAAGGGAAGCGATGAAGATGATCGGGTTTGAGAGGACTTTTTCCTTTGAGGAGGCCTACCGGGAGATTCCAGGGTTCTGGAAGGAATTCTGTGAGAAATACTGCGGGCAGGACGCGGCCCGGGAGGCGGGGGAGGAAGCCGTCCGGCAGACCGTGGCGGAGTGCATGGTGGGAGAGTTCGGCGTCTGTGTGGAGGATGAGACGGACATGGAACATTTCCGTTATTATATCGCCGGAGCCTATCAGGGCGGCGAAGTGCCCGAGGGGATGAAGGTGTTCGAAGTCCCCGCCGGCGAGTGGGCGAAATTCAGGTGCACCGGGCCTATGCCGGAGGCGCTGCAATCGGTCAATACGCGGATCTTCAGCGAATGGCTCCCCGGGAACAAAGAGTTCGAGGCGGTATCCCATATCAACATCGAGTGGTATTCCGGCGGGGATACCCGGAGCGAAGGATATGAGAGCGCCATCTGGATACCGGTGAAGCGCCTGGGCGGCCAATCTTAAAACAATGGCTTTAAAATAATATCGAAAAACTGTTGACAACACATCCGCAAGTGGCTATAATGATAAAGCATGCGTGCGGATGTGTTTTTTGTGCAACTAAAAATGCACGGATATCCAGCCGCAGGCATGGCAGACAACAAATGCCAATTTAAGAAAGAGGTGAAACAGAATGCCAACATTTAACCAGTTAGTCAGAAAAGGACGCAAGACTTCCGTCAAGAAGTCAACGGCACCTGCCTTGCAGAAAGGGTACAATTCTCTTCACAAGAAGGTGACGGACAAGTCCGCACCCCAGAAGCGCGGCGTGTGCACCGTAGTGAAGACGCTGACCCCCAAGAAGCCCAACTCGGCTCTGAGAAAGGTGGCCAGGGTACGTCTCTCCAACGGAATCGAGGTTACAAGCTATATTCCCGGCGAAGGCCACAACCTTCAGGAGCATAGCGTTGTCCTGGTCCGCGGCGGCAGGGTGAAGGACCTGCCCGGTACGAGATACCATATCATCCGTGGTACTCTTGATACCGCAGGCGTTGCCAACAGGAAGCAGGCACGCTCTAAGTACGGCGCTAAGAGGCCCAAGGCAGCAAAGAAGTAAAAAATCTTCTTAGAAGTAAAAAATCTTCTTAGAAACAGGCTGCTTTGTGAAGCGTCATCTTTGGTCCACAATAACGAAACTAAGAAAGTGTTGGAATTCTGTGTAATACAATGACGGGAGGCCGTCCTTTGTCTCCCGGGGTACAGATAGACAGCGCGAACACTTGGGGAAACACTTGTGAGTACCGATGATTTATTTCGTGCGGCGAGCCGCACAGGATGCGGGATGCGGCCCATGCTCCGGCAGGGGTGGCTGCGTACTGCATTTCATTGATAAGGAGGGAAGAACCGTGCCACGTAAGGGACATATTCAGAAAAGAGATGTATTGGCAGATCCTTTATACAATAATAAGGTAGTGACCAAGCTGATCAACAACATCATGCTTGACGGCAAGAAGAGCGTCGCCCAGAAGATTGTATACGGTGCATTCGCCAAGGTAGAGGAGAAATCCGGAAAGCCCGCTTTGGAGGTATTCGAGGCGGCTATGAACAATATCATGCCCGTCCTGGAGGTAAAGGCCAGACGTATCGGCGGCGCTACCTACCAGGTGCCCATCGAGGTGAGGGCTGAGAGGCGCCAGGCGCTGGGCCTGCGGTGGCTCACCATGTTCTCCCGCAAGAGAAGCGAGAAGACCATGGAGGACAGACTGGCGAACGAGATTCTTGACGCGTCCAACAACACTGGATCCGCGGTCAAGAGGAAAGAGGATATGCACAAGATGGCGGAGGCCAACAAGGCGTTCGCGCACTACAGGTTCTAATCCGTGCATATGCTTTTGCACTGAAAATAAGTTAGGAGGAAAAAATCTTGGCTGGAAGAGAATATCCGTTAGAGAGAACCAGGAATATCGGGATTATGGCCCATATCGATGCTGGTAAGACCACATTGACAGAGCGTATCCTGTATTACACTGGCGTGAACTACAAGATAGGGGATACTCACGAAGGCACTGCCACCATGGACTGGATGGAGCAGGAGCAGGAGCGAGGCATCACTATCACTTCAGCGGCTACGACCTGCCATTGGACATTGGAGAAGGAGACCAAACCCATGCCTGGTGCCCTGGAGCACCGTATCAATATCATTGATACGCCTGGCCACGTGGACTTCACCGTGGAGGTGGAGCGTTCCCTGCGCGTGCTGGACGGCGCAGTCGGCGTTTTCTGCGCGAAGGGCGGCGTTGAGCCCCAGTCCGAAAACGTATGGCGGCAGGCTGACACTTACAATGTACCCCGTATGGCGTTCATCAACAAGATGGACATTCTGGGCGCAAATTTCTACGGCGCTGTGGAGCAGATTAAGACCAGGCTTGGCAAGAATGCCATCATGATCCAACTGCCCATCGGCAAGGAGGATGAATTCAAGGGAATCATCGATCTGTTCGAGATGAAAGCCTATATCTACAATGACGATAAGGGCGATGACATCACGGTGACGGACGACCTTGGAGACATGCAGGATGACGCTGAGCTGTACCGCTCGGAGATGATAGAGAAAATCTGTGAGCTGGACGATGAGCTGACCATGATGTATCTGGAGGGCGAGGAGCCGTCCGTAGAGGAGATGAAGAAGGCGCTGCGCAAGGCTACCTGCGAGTGTACCGCGATTCCGGTATGCTGCGGATCCGCTTACCGCAACAAGGGCGTTCAGAAGCTCCTGGATGCTGTCCTGGAGTATATGCCTGCGCCTACCGACATTCCTGCCATCAAGGGCGTTGACCTGGAGGGCAACGAGGTGGAGAGGCATTCTTCCGATGAGGAGCCTTTCTCCGCGCTTGCATTCAAGATCATGACAGATCCTTTCGTAGGAAAGCTTGCATTCTTCCGCGTATATTCCGGCACCATGAATTCCGGTTCTTACGTATTGAATGCTACCAAAGATAAAAAAGAGCGTGTGGGACGTATCCTGCAGATGCATGCCAACAAGCGCGCGGAGCTGGATAAGGTTTACTCGGGAGACATTGCCGCAGCGGTGGGCTTCAAGCTTACCACCACCGGCGACACGCTCTGCGACGAGCAGCATCCGGTCATCCTGGAGTCCATGGAGTTCCCGGAGCCTGTTATAGAGCTGGCTATCGAGCCCAAGACCAAGGCCGGTCAGGGCAAGATGGGCGAGGCGCTGGCAAAGCTGGCGGAGGAAGACCCCACGTTCCGCGCCCACACCAATGCGGAGACAGGACAGACCATCATCGCAGGTATGGGAGAGCTCCATCTGGATATCATTGTGGACAGATTGCTGCGTGAGTTCAAGGTAGAGGCCAATGTAGGCGCTCCTCAGGTTGCCTACAAGGAAGCATTCACCAAGGCTGTGGAAGTGGATTCCAAGTATGCGAAGCAGTCCGGCGGCCGCGGTCAGTACGGTCATTGTAAGGTGAAGTTCGAGCCCATGGAGGCGAACTGCGTGAAGTTCGAATTCGATCCCAAGGCCAATATCCTGATCAACGATCCCCCGACGCTGCTGTTCGAGACCACCGTAGTGGGCGGCTCCATTCCCAAGGAGTATATCCCGGCGGTAGGCGAAGGCATCCAGGAGGCGGCTCAGGCCGGTATCCTCGGCGGATTCCCTGTGCTGGGCGTACACGCCAATGTCTATGACGGTTCCTACCATGAGGTGGACTCCTCTGAGATGGCATTCCACATCGCCGGCTCCATGGCGTTCAAGGAGGCCATGCAGAAAGCAAACCCCGTGCTGCTTGAGCCCATCATGAAGGTGGAAGTCACCATGCCGGAAGAGTATATGGGCGATGTCATCGGCGATTTGAACTCCCGCCGTGGACGTGTAGAGGGAATGGATGACATCGGCGGAGGCAAGATAGTAAGGGCTTACGTGCCCCTGGCCGAGATGTTCGGCTACGCCACGGATTTGCGTTCCAGGACTCAGGGCCGCGGAAACTATTCCATGTTCTTCGAGAAATACGAGCAGGTGCCCAAGAATGTACAGGAGAAGGTTCTGGCTGCAAAAGGCGGAAAGTAAGCCTAAAAAAATTTTTGTAAAATATGCCAGTAATCTTTAAAAATAACTTGAAAAACCTCTGGTTATTTACTATAATCAGAGATAGCCGAGATAAAAGCGCCGAGTGTGCGGAATGCGCTTCGGCGAAGAGAAAAAAGAAAAGAGTTTCACTAAAAGAAGTTTCATT
>CAMQOJ010000402.1 GCA_947003375.1 uncultured Lachnospiraceae bacterium | reverse complement strand
CCAGAACAGAGCCCAGGACCCTGCGGCAGAGCGCCTCCGGCGCTTCCTCATTTGTGTTCAGGACCTGGCGGAAGAAGTACAGCGCTGCCCGCGCCTCCCGCTCCCGCAGGAAATCCTCCCGCCCTGCCACCAGATAGGGAATCCCCTCCTGTCGGAGGCATTTCTCCAGGAGGGCCGCCTGTCTGTGGGTGCGGTATAGCACTGCCATATCGGAAAATCCCCTCACTGCACGGTTCTCCCCGGCGCCCCTTTGGTCCGTGTCCAGCATGTCGATGCCGCCAATCTGGCGGGTGATTTCCTTGGCCACGAAAATCGCCTCTCTGCGCTCGTCCTCCGCGGACACCATCCGCACGGGAAGCCCTGGGCTGCATTCTCCATGTTCCGCGTCCCCTGCCATGGCTTTCATCCTGCGCGGCTGGCCTGTGTTGTGGGAGATTACCCCAAGGGCGGCGTTCAGGATGGACGGGGCGCAGCGGTAGTTTTCCTCCAGGCGAATGGTCACAAGGTCCGGGCGCTCCTCTTCCAGCCTGGAGAAGACCTTCGGGTCGCAGCCACGGAAGCCGTAGATGGACTGGTCCGGGTCTCCGATGACGAAGAGCTCCCTGCCGCCCCGGCTCCATTCCCTCACCAGACGGTACTGGAGCGGGTTGACGTCCTGGAACTCGTCGATGAGCAGATAGGAGAAAGGCCTGCGCTGGGGCGCGTCCTCCGGCAGCTCTTCCAGGCGATGCATGGTTTCCAGCAAAAGGTCGTCATAGTCCAGCGCCCCGGCCTGGCGGAGCAGCTTCTGGTAATGCTGGTACATGCATGGGTTCTTTCGGTCATCGGGCTCGGCGTCATTCCCATACAGGCCGTTCTTCTCCTTTGACAGCTCCTGCAGGAATTTCTTCGGCGCTTCTTTGCCGTCAAATTCCCGGAGGGTCTTCTCCGCCAGCTCCATCTGCAGGCCCTCGTCCGCCACCACAAAGGAAAGTCCCGCCTCCTGCAGGAAGCGGCTGCAGATGGCGTGGAATGTGCCGATCTGCATGCCTGATGTCCTCCTGCCCAGACGGCTTTCGGAAAGCCGGCCCGGCCGGCCCTTTTCGACGACTGTTTTGTCTTCTATCCTGGTCCGCATCTCCTCCGCTGCTTTATTGGTGAAGGTCACTGCCGTGATTTCTTCCGGCGCGATTCCTCTCTCGGCCAGGAGGTGGCAGAGTCTGGCGATCAGCGTCCTGGTCTTGCCTGCTCCCGGCCCGGCTATGACCGCCACGCTGCGCCCCACCCTTTCCACGGCGTCCCGCTGGTGCTGGTTCAGGCTGTCTGCCCTCCGGGCGATAGTCTCTGTCTCTGTTCCGGATTCTGGCTTTCGGAGGACAATCTCTCCCGCTTTCTCGGTTTCTATCTGTTGGTCAAAAGCTTCCGGAACCTGCTTCTTGCCAGACCCTTTCTTCATCACTTGCAGCTCTTCAGCCGTGAAAAAGCTCATCTGCCCTTCCAGGCTGCTGATGTCCTCCGGGGAGAGCAGTCCAATCTTGCCATATTCTCCGTCAAAGCCCGGGGTGCGCTCTACCTTTCCCTCCCGCAGCCGCCGTATGCCCTCCGCCACCAGAGGCCCTGCCGCCTTTCGGATATCCTCCACCGGCACCTCCCGCAGGATGGCGAACTCCGGCCCCAAAGCGCCTGTCATCCGCTCATAGGTCTCCGCGGCCTTTTTCCCTGCGGCGGAAATCCCCATAGAGGCTCCAATCACCTCGGGAAGGGGCACCAGGCTCTCGAAAGGCCGCCCTGTCGGCAGGACGAAGCCCTCCTCTCTGTCCGCAAGCTGTTCTATCCGGTTCAGCACGCCGATGGTTATCTTCTTGCCGCAGACCGGGCATTTGTTCCCGTATCCGGCCGTCTCCCGGGGGCTGATGCACAGTCCGCATTTCCTGTGCCCGTCAAAATGGTACTTCCCCTCCTCCGGGAAGAATTCGATGGTGCCCGCCAGGCCTTTTCCCTCCTGGATGGCCCCTGCCAGGTTTGGATAGGACAGCTCTATGTCGAAGAGATTGGCCTCCCGCCCCAGCTTTCCCGGGGAATGGGCATCGGAGTTGGAAATCAGGTGGAATCTGTCCAGCGCAGCCACCCGCCAGTTCATGGGCGGGTCGGAGGAGAGGCCTGTCTCCAGGGCACGGATATGGGGCGTCAGGTCTTCGAAGCACTCTTCTATGGCATCGAAGCCGGAAAAAGCCCCGAACAGGGAGAAATGGGGCGTCCAGATGTGGGCGGGCACATAGACTGCCTCCGGGGCGGTCTCCAGCATGATTTCCAGTAAATCCCTGCAGGGGATCCCCAGGATAGGGCGTCCGTCAGAATGGATGTTCCCAATCAGCTCCAGCCGCCTGGCAAGGCTTTCCGCCGCTTCCAGCCCGGGCAGGATGAGCAGGCTGTGCACTTTTCTCACACGGTCTCCCTTTTTGTAGATGGAGCTGATCTCCCCGGTGACCACGAAGCGGGGCTGTATGCCGCTGTCCCCGGCTCCCCCCATGCGGTATTCCTTTTTCAGCACATAGAGGCCGTCCTCGGCGGGTTCCAGCTTCTCTTTCAGCTCCTCCCGCCAGGCCGGGTGGGTGAAGTCCCCTGTGCCCAGGATGTGGATTCCTTTCTTCCTTGCCCACAGATCCAGATGCTCCGGGGTACAGTCTTTGCTGGTCGCCCTGGAGTATCTGGAGTGGATGTGCAGATCTCCTATGTACATTTCTCCTCACATTCTGCCGCCTGATGGGCAGCTTATTGGCGGATGCTGTCTCCTGTGGTTAGTCGGGACTATCCCGGGTAATCGTCCACCGCGTTGATTGCCGGGTTCAGCCAGCGACCTTGTCGACGTGTGCGATGACCTGAAGTTTGGCCGCATTTGGCGGGACACAAGAGCCGTCACTTCATGCCGCGGACGATCATCGTTACGGAAACGGAGGTGTCCCACTGCTTCGTTCCCTCTCTGTAGAGCCGGATCCGTTCGTCATATTTGGAATGGATTATGGATATTATCTCCGTGGCATGGTCGGAGCGGGTGGACTGGACGGCTTCTATATCATTCTGGCGCCCTGCCTCGATCATAAGCTCTGCCATCTTCGGAGGATACTTGGGCGCGTCCGGCGTGAGGTCGATGACTGCATATCCGGTGGTCACGTCTGTAAAACCATTCTCCTCCATGGATGCCGGGATCTGGGACTCAGACTTTGGGAATCTGCAGACCATGAGCTTCTCCAGATCGTCTTCCGGCTGCGGAATGCTCTCCCAAAAGGCTTTTTCTCTTTCTGTGGGTTCCAGGCAGGGAGCGGCGCAGTGGAGCCCTTTTCGCGCGGACAGGCACAGGCATACCCCGCCCGGTCTCAGCACCCGTCTCTGCTCGCCCCAGAAGGCAGTGGGCTCCACATGCTCCTGAACTGTGTTTGAGATGGTGACGTCAAAGGTGTTATCCTCAAAGGGGAGACGCGTGGCATCGCCTTCCATGAAATCCACGCCTTTGATGTTCTCTTTCGCAAAGGATATGAAGTTGCTGTCCCTGTCGATTGCGGTGACATGCGCCATAGGATACCATCTGTGCATGGCTTCCGCAAGCGCTCCCGGGCCGCAGCCAATCTCTAAAATGCGCAGCTTGGCGTTGGGATCCAGGCCGAACGCATTTTTGTACTGCTCAAAGAACATATCGTCAAATCTTAGCTTCCTGCTGAGGTACAGCGTCATGGTTCCCTGCACATGGTCTGACCAAATCGTATTCATCATTCGTCCTCCTTTGCTTTGACCCTCCCATTGTACCATAATTTCCCGGGCTCCACAATCCGGCAATGAAAGAGCGGAGAAAATCAGAAAGGGGGGCTTTTTGCGGCAGGAACAGCGGGAACAGCAACCCCACAGAAAGCGGGACAAACCGGAATTCAGTAACTACTTAATATCAAAATTTTCTGTTTTCAGATCACAATAATATCTGCCGCTTGTAGCAGTAAACTTTAAAACACAATAATCCGGGTCGGTTACCCCTTTTTTGTAAAACATTGTATCGCCCTTTTGCCAAATCATGTTTTTCGTTTCCTGGTCTGTCAAGACTTCCATTCTGCCTTTCAACATAACGCCAACATATTTTATGAATCCTTTGTGATAGAAGTAGATACTGGCACTTGCATTCTCTTTATATTGCTTTACTCTCATAGAGGAAGTGTTCGTAGAAAAGTAAAATTCTTTTAGCCCTATTCTTTTGCGGGGTTTTAGCATCGCTTTTATATTAGGACAATTTTCATCATCAATAGAGCATATGAAACTGACTTTTTGTCTGTCAATAAAATTTTCGATTTTCTTTAAATCCATGATATTTTCACTCACTTTCGAATCAATTGATTGGTTCGTACTGGGGTAAATGATGCCATATCCTTTTGCGAAAAAAAATCTCCATTCTAACGGCAAAACCGTCTGCACTACTTCGGCGGCTATCGATAGGTTTTGCG
>CAMQOJ010000401.1 GCA_947003375.1 uncultured Lachnospiraceae bacterium | reverse complement strand
GATGATGTTCGGCCTGACGAAGCCGGATGAGACCATTTCGGTGAAGCCCTTTGAGATATTCCAGAAGGAGCTGGAGCTGAAGGCTTCCTATATCAATCCCTATACACAGAAGCGGGCGCTGGATTTGATTGACACGGGCCGCCTGGACGTGAGCAGCATGGTCTGTGGGACATGCGGGCTGGAAAAGCTGGAGGAGATACTGAGCAGCCCCCAGGTTTGGGCCAGGGGCAAGTATATCATCTGTCCGTAAGGGGAAAACTATCGGTGTCCGGCAGGCTCAGATGGGGCTGCCGCAGGAAGGGGCAGAGATACCAGATATAGATATGCCTGGCTGACGGATATCCCGTATCTGGCGTAGAATTTCTTAATGGGACAAAAAGAAGGAGCTTTGGAGAGATGAATTATTCCGTCTGCATCGACGCATTGTATCAGGGAAGGAACGTCCTGGAGGGGATCCGGGAGACGAAGGAAGCGGGAATCGGAGCCATTGAGTTCTGGTCCTGGTGGGACAAGGATTTGGGCAGGATTGCCTCCGAAAGGGAGCGCCTGCATCTGGAGGTGGCCGCTATTTGCACAAAGTTCGCCAGCCTGGTGGATCCGTCCCGCCATGAGGTATATCTGGAAGGGCTGAAGGAGAGCATGGAGGCGGCTAAGCGGCTGGGGTGCCGCAGGCTGATCAGCCAGGTGGGAGCGGATACGGGGCGGCCGCGGAAGGAGCAGCACCAGGCTCTGTGCCAGGGCGCAAAGCGGGCGGCAGAGCTCCTGGAGGGAACGGATATCACGCTGCTGCTGGAGCCCCTGAACACGGCTGTTGATCATAAGGGATATTATCTGTCCTCCTCGGCGGAGGCCTTTGAGATCATAGAGGAAGTGGGGAGCGACAGGGTGAAGGTGCTGTTCGACATCTACCACCAGCAGATTACGGAGGGCGACCTCATCCGGAATATCCGGGAGAATATCGCCAGGATAGGCCATTTCCACGCGGCGGGGTGCCCCGGCAGGCATGAGTTGGACACGGGGGAGCTGAACTATCCCAATATTTTCCATGCAATCCGGGAAGCGGGGTATACGGGCTATGTGGGGCTGGAATATTTCCCGGAGAAGCCGGCGCTGGAGGGGCTTCGGAAGCTGGCGGGCAGATGCGGGTGAGAGGGGACTGGCGGGATTAGCCAGATTTGGATTACCCTGCGGCGGAGAAAATGTTGAAGGCTCCAGAAACGGAAGGAGAAGACCGGAGTGATGGAATAGGGCGGGAAGAGTGGGGACCATCGGAACTGCGGAATCACTGGAATCGCAGGAAGCGCCAGAACCGTCGAAACCGAAAGGGGGAAAAGAAATGGACATACAGATTGACATTACGGATACCGTATTAGAGACGCCTCGGCTTATCCTGCGCCCCTGGCGGGAGAGCGATTTGGAGGATTTCTTTGCCTATGCTTCTGTGGAGGGCGTGGGAGAGATGGCGGGCTGGAAGCATCATGAATCCATCGAGGTTTCCAGGGCGATTTTAGGGGACTTTATGTCCCATAAGAATGTCTTTGCCCTTGCGCACCGGGAGTCCGGCAGGGTAATCGGCTCCCTGGGGCTGCATCCTTCCTGGGCCAATGAGGACGAAGCTTACAGGCACCTGAAGGTTAAGGAAATCGGCTATGTGCTTTCCAGGGATTACTGGGGGCAGGGGCTGATGCCGGAAGCAGTGAAAGCGGTAATAGGATTCTGCTTTGATACTTGCGGACTGGACGCATTGACGGTAGGGCATTTTTCGGTAAACGGCCAGTCGAGACGGGTCATTGAGAAGTGCGGGTTCCGGTTCGTCAAGGAGAGCAGGTACCACGCAAAGCAGTTGGACAGGGATTTTAACGATATGAAGTATATTCTGATTCGCTGAAAAGCATGCAGGACATTTCTTACCGATGGGCCGGGGCCTGGGACGCAGAGCGTGACAGTGCCCTGTTTTTGTATTGCCGCTCACTGGGTAAGCCGACGGGGAGCAGTTACATAAAAGCGTAAGCTTCGTAAGGCTCTGGCTTTTTCCTTAAATGTCCATGCCAATATTGACAAACCGGGAAGGTTCCTGTATCATAATTAATGACTGAAAGTCAATAATTATACAGGGGAGGAAGAAGAGTTGGCAAGACCAGTGAAGAAGCCGCCGGAACAATGGGAAAATGAGATTCTGGACGCGGCCAGGGAGCTGTTTTTATCCAAGGGGTATGAGGAGACTTCCGTTGCCGATATCATGGAGCGGGCAGGCGGGGCCAAGGGGATGTTTTACCGTTTTTTCCAGAGCAAGGAAGAGGCGATGCAGGCGCTGGGAGACCGGATGTTCCTGGAGAACAATCCTTTTCTGGCGGTGAGGGGGCGCAGGGATTTAAACGGCCTGGAGAAGATACGGGAGGTGCTTTCTCTGGACCGGGCCGACGGGGAGCGGGAAGCCGTCAACGCCCAGGCGGTGTCCATCCTGAAAGACCCGCGCATCCTGGCGGCCGCAGTGGAGGCCAACCGCCGGGTGCTGACCCCTCTGTGGTTCGAGCTGATTGAGGAGGGCAGACGGGACGGCTCTATCCGGACGGAATATGGGAAAGAGCTCTCCGAGTTGCTTCCACTGGTGAATTTCTGGCTGATGCCCTCCGTCTTCCCGGCTGACCCGGCGCAGATAAGGCATAAATGCAGTTTCCTGGGTGAGGTCCTGAGTGCTATGGGGCTTCCCATTGTGGATGGGGAGATGTGTGAGCGGGCAGAGAGGATCCTGGGGGACGGGGCGGAGGAGGTGGATAAGGGATGAAGCGGAAGCTGTTTTCGAGGAATTTCACCCTTCTTGTGCTGGGGCAGATCAGCTCGCTGTTCGGCAATTATATCTTAAGGTTGGCCCTGTCCATGTATGTGCTGGAGGTTACAGGTTCCGCGGCTGTGTTTGCCGGAATCCTGTCTGCGGCGACCATCCCTACAATCCTGCTGTCGCCTCTGGGAGGCATCCTTGCCGACCGGGCGGACAAGCGCAAGGTCATGGTGGCGCTGGACGCATTGACAGGGACGGCTGTGCTGTGCGCGGCAGCCCTCCTGTCCGGGGGAAATGCCATTGCCGTCATCAGCCTCCTGCTGGTGGCCCTGTCCGTGCTGGGCGCTTTTGAGACGCCTACAGTGCAGGCCTGCATCCCCCAGATGCTGTGCGGCGATGATATCGTCAGGGGGAATGCGGTGGTGAACCAGGTGGCGTCGGTTTCCTATCTGACCGCACCCATGCTGGGCGGCGTCCTCTATGTGGCTTTTGGGCTGAAGCCTGTGATGGATATCAGCGTTGTCTGCTTTTTCATTACGGCCTCATTTGAATGCTTCATAAGGCTGCGCCGTCAGCCGATGGGACATGGAGGGAATGTGCTTCGCGTGATCAGGCATGACTTTATCATCAGTATAAAGTTTATGGCGCAGGAGCGGACGGACATCCTGAAGCTGCTGCTTCTGGCGGCGCTGTCGCGGTTCTTCGTCATGGGGGTGACGCTGGTGGGCCTTCCTTTCCTGGTGAGGACGGTTCTCGGTCTGGACGCGAAATATTACGGCGGGGCGGAGAGCGCGCTGGCAGTGGCCACCATATTGGGGAGCGCCGCCGCAGGGCTCCTCACGGGGAAACTGAAAACCGGCGGATTGTCCTGGCTGCTGGCGGCCATGGGCCTGTGCATGATTCCTGCGGGAGCCGCGTTCCTCCTCCCCATAGGCGTTTTCGGCAGATATATGGTCAATGTGGCTGCTTTCTGCGGCATGCAGATTGCGGTCAGCATCTTTTCCGTTTTTGCGGTGTCCCTGATACAGCAGAATACGCCGGGGGATTTGATTGGAAAAGTGATGGCTTACACATCTGCCGTCACCCTGTGCGCCCAGCCGGCAGGGCAGACGGTATACGGCTTTTTGTTCGACGGCTTCCGGGAAGCGGGTTTCCGGAGTATAATAGTGATGAGCAGAAGCTGACGGAACTGAAGGCCGAGTATCAGGAAATTTTGGAAAGGCTTGACGGACTGGAACGGCAGGGTGTGATTGGGGCATTTGACAAGCGGACAATCATAGAGCTTTCCGGCGATGTGATCAAAGAGATTGCACAGAAATATGAGAATGTGCAGAAAGGCGTAGGTGACATGATGAGCGGAGCTTTGATTGAAACAGAGGCGAGAACCATCTTGAATCAGGGAATAAAGCAGGGAATAAAGCAGGGAAAGAGCCAAGGCATCAGCGAAACAAAGACGCAGACAGCATTGAGGCTGCTGAAAAGAGGAAAGCTAACAGTTGAGGAAATCGCGGAGGATACGGGGCTCAGTGTGGCTGAAGTAGAGCAGCTTGCAGGGCTTCAGACAGTGTAGGCCAGCGGCCCGGCTCCTATGTCGCGGAACCATTCATCAGGATACAGCAGGTATGGCATAGATGCTGATATGTTATTTATTGTAAAACCAGCTGCTTTAGATATGTAGTCACTATATAAAATTA
>CAMQOJ010000400.1 GCA_947003375.1 uncultured Lachnospiraceae bacterium | reverse complement strand
GGAATACCGATTTTCTCACTCTCCTATTTCCCGATACAGCAGAACGGAATCGATTTCCCTTTAAAACTGATTATAAATAAACTGGCTGGCGTCATACCCGATGCCGTAAGCCCCCGCCAGCAGCACCGCCAGGAACAGGCCGTACCACAGCGCGAACCGCAGCGGATAGGACTTTGCCGCAATCCGCTCCCTGACGCTGCCCTTTCTCTGGATAAGGCTTACTGATACCAAAACAAATGTCCCCACAGCCAGAATCCCGAAATCCAGCGCCGTAAGTCCTAAGCAGAGCAGCGAACCGTCCCACAGGATGTTCCAATTCCGGGCGGCGAACAGGGAGCTGAACATCCGGAAGGTCACCGGCACGGAGCGGTAGCAGTCAAACGTCCGCAGCGCCGACACCAGCAGGAAAGTCCTGGCCACCTCAAAGGCAGCATACCCCCTCCCGCCTGCACCGAAGCGCTGGTGGAACCTGGCATACAGGGGCTCCAGGGTCTCGGAAACCATCAGCACGGCCCAGTTCCCCAGCCCCCAGGCGATGAAATTCCAGCTGGCCCCGTGCCAGATGCCCGTGGCGAACCAGACCACGAACGAAGACAGATACACCGGCAGCCGCTTGCCCACCTTCTCCCCGAAATGGCGGCGGGAGAATTTGTTGAATTTCTGCATGAACTTGCACACGGAGATGGGGTAGAAAATATAGTCCCGGAACCATGTGCCCATGGAGATATGCCACCTGCGCCAGTATTCCTTCAGGGATTTGGAGAAAAAGGGCCGCTGGAAATTCTCCTGCAGGGTGATGCCCAGAGTCTGGGCGATTCCGATGGTGATGTCGATGCCCCCGGTGAAGTCCGCGTACAGCTCCAGGGCGTAGAAGAACATCCCCACCAGCACATAGGCGCCGTGATACATGTCCGTGTCCCCGATGATGGCGTTGACCCCCACCAGCATCCTGTCCGCGATGACCATTTTCTTGAAATAGCCCCATAGAATGCGCTGCAGTCCAAAACTTACCGTTTTTCCGTCAAATCTGTGTTCCCCATACAGGGATTCCGCCAAGTCCCCGAACCGGCTGATAGGCCCCTGCACCAGTTGGGGAAAGAAGGACACGAACAGGGCGAACCGGAAAGGGTTCCTCTGTGCCCGGACTGTCCCCCGGTACACGTCGATCAGATACCCCACCGCCTGGAAGGTGTAGAAGGAAATCCCCAGAGGCAGGGCAAGGGTCAGGAAAGAAAGCCGCCCCGTCCGGCTGAATGCCCCCAGCAGCCCGTTGATGTTGGCGATGGCGAAGTTGGTGTACTTCAGCACCGCCAGGATACCGATGTTCAAAAGGATTCCCCCCAGTATCCATCCCAGGCGCACCTTTTTCTGCCTGTCCTTATAGACCTTTTTTTCCTCTTTGGACAGCTCCGCCCTGTGCTCCTTCAGATAGGCCGCCTGCCTGTCGGCGTTGTCCTCAATCCGGCAGGCCGCGAACCACACCGTCACCGTGGTCACCAGGAGGTAGGGCACATATTCCGCCCCCGCCAGGAAATAGAAGAGGTAGCCGGCTCCCAGCAGCAGCACCCACTGGCATTTCCGGGGGATAATGTAGTACAGCAAAAACAAGACCGCGAGAAATCCCAAAAATCCATACGATGTAAAAAGCATGACCGCTTCCTCTTAAGCCTGAAAACTTCCAGCTAAGCTTCCAATCAAGCGCTTAGCTATACTGCATAACGCTGAATGCTGCCTAATGTAATCATGCGAATGAACCAGTCAGCGTTATGCAGTCTGGTTTCACGGCAAGTGAAATCGTTAAGCAGTATAAGCTCCTGAACCAAGCTCCCGATTTCAGGTTTCTTCCTCCAGCTTTTGAATCAGGGCGTAGAGAGCCTTTGCGGAATTGAAGTTCTCAGGGAGGATGTCTTTTGCCGTGATGGCGATGTCAAAGGTCTCATTGATCTCCGCGATCAGGCTGACGATGTCGAAGGAGTCCAGAATCTTGTCGTCCACCAGACGCTCCTCCGTCTCAAAATCTATGTCCGGATGTAAATTACTCAAAATCTCCATTAATTCTTCCATGATTGGCATTTCCTTTCTTCCATTTCGTTTATTTGCTGCCGAACTGTCTCTTTCTCCCTGTTTTGGGAAACCAGCTCTTTTATTGCCTTGTTTTATCGTTCCATTCGTTCGGCCACTCTGTCTTTCGGCGACATCCCGCAGTCATCCAGGTCGGGAATCTTTACCGTTAGACCAGGTATCTGGCAGATAGTATCAACCTGCCATAACTCCAGGTTCTTTCTGTACTTTGGGTATCCTCATATTCTCAGGATTTGCTACAAGCTGCCAAATTGGCTTAGTAAGGCAAAACGAGAATGACTGAGCTACCCAAACATCAGAAAGAACCTAACCCCAGAGGAATCTCTTTCCTTTGTCCATCCACGCCATGAAGCGTTAACCCGACGCTTTCGATCACTTTTTCCATTACGATTCACCCATTTATCATTTTATGGTGTCAGTCAGCAGGTGGGATGCCGGCACGATTTCAGACATTTCAGCGCCTTAAACTATGCGGGCTTCCTGCCCACCTCTGTTTCCGGCCTATGCCCTATGGCCTGGCCCGCCTCATGCCCCCTCATACATTTTCTTCAGCGTCACCCGGTCGATCTTCCCGTTGGCCGTAAAGGGCAGCTGCTCCAGCCGGATGATCCGGTTAGGCAGCATGTAACGGGGCAGCTTCGTCCTCAGGACTGCGGCCATTTCCTTCTCAGAAGGATCTCCCACATAGTATAGCACAATCTTCGACTTCCAGGTATCGTAGATGCAGGCCGCCATGCGGACGTCAGGGAGCATGTCCACATTCACTTCGATTTCCCCCAGTTCGATGCGGTGGCCCATGTGCTTGATCTGGTAGTCCTTCCGGGACACGAACAGCAGCTCTCCCGCCTCATTATAGCGTCCGATGTCCCCGGTTCGGTAGATGCGCTCCGGATAGGCCGTGTTCAGGGGATTCTGGACAAAGGCCTCCGCCGTGCGCTCAGGATCATTGTAATAGCCCAGCGTCAGCGCCGTGCCCCGGATGCAGATCTCGCCCTCCTGTCCCGCCTCCGCCCGCTTCCCCTCCGGCGTCAGCAGCAGAATCTCCCGGTTGGGAAAAGGCCTGCCGATGGGAATCGCCTCGTCTTCCGCAAATTCCCGCTCCACCCTGTAATAGCAGCACATCCCGGTGCCCTCCGTGGGGCCGTACAGGTTGGTGAAAACGGCCTCCGGCAGGGCTTCCCGCCAGATGCGGAACTGCTTAATCGGGAACACCTCGCTCCCAAACGCTATTGTGTGCAGAAATTTCGGTTTTACCGTCTCAAAGGTGCCGAAAGCGCTTACCATGGTCAGGGCGGAGACCACCCAGCAGATGGTATTGATTCCGTGTTCGTTCAAATATTCCACCAGCTTCACCGGAACGGAGAAAAGCTCTCTGGGAATCAGGTAAGTGGTGGCTCCGAATTTCAGCGTAGGGTACAGCTCCTTCAGGCAGGCATCGAAATACAGGGGCGACTGGTTCCCGAAGACAGTATTTTCGTCAAATTCCAGAATCTCCGAAAGCCGCTCTATGTAGTCGATCACAGACCTGTGGCATGCCGCCACCCCCTTGGGAATCCCCGTGGAGCCGGAGGTGAAGACGATGTAGATCGGGTCTGTGTCGATGGCGCGGCGGCGGATCTCCTCCAGCGCCCCGTCATCAATCCCGCACTGAGCTATCTCATGGAAAAGCGCGATCTCGCCGTCCCCAATCTGGAACGTCCTGGCAGTCTCCTCGGTCTCCCGGTCGCAGATGATCAGGGGCGAGCACACATTGTCCAGTATCAGCTGGATCCTCCCCGCGGGCATCTCCTCATCGATGGGCACATAGAAATCGCCGCCTGCCACCACCCCGAAGAAAGCCGCCACCTCCCTGGGGGACTTCCGCATGAAGACCACCACAGGCTTTTTGTAGATTCCCTTTTTGTGGAGGAAGCTTCCGATGCTGCGGCTCAGGTCGTATACTTCCTGAAAGCTCAAGGCCTCCGTGCCGTCGGAGAAGGCTGTCTTTGCGGGTTTCTGCTTTACGATATGATTTAAGTAGTCCAATACATTGTTCTGCATAAGTGCTCCTTCGAATATTGCCAAAATCACCAAAAATACCGAACCATGGATGCTGAGACTAATCCGGTCAATGGGAATTTTTCCATCCATTCCCGGATATATTTTTATACCCGAAATTCGTTTATCTCCCGGTATAGCCTGTCCGGAACTCAGGCAGCTTATATTTCCCAAACTCCCATGCGGCGCCACATCACCATGCCCAAAAAGTAAAGCAATGCAGAGAATTGCCTGGGAATTCAGCGGATGCACTCGCGATGGCTCACCAGGCATTCTTTCCGGGCGTTCGCCGGATGCACTCGCAATCCCCACCAGGCATTCTTTCCGGGCGTTCGCCGGATGCACTCGCAATCCCCACCAGGCA
>CAMQOJ010000399.1 GCA_947003375.1 uncultured Lachnospiraceae bacterium | reverse complement strand
ATCAGGGACTGGAGGGATTTCAAAATGCCGAATTTCCCGTGGGGCCAGGTGAGGCCGCCCTGGAAATACACCGCGTAGGGGGGCTTGATGGGCGCGTCCGCGGAGAGCTCTATGGAGGAGCCGGACACGAACGCACCCGCCGCCATGATGACCTGGGCGTCATACCCCGGCATGTCCCAGGGCTCGGGGGTCACATGGCTGTCCACGGGGGCTGCGGCCTGGATGCCCTGGCAGAAGGCGATGACAGCTTCCGGGGAGCCGAAGGTCACGGCCTGGATGATGTCATGTCTGTCTTCGGTCCCGTCCGGTATCACGGCGTAGCCCAGGTTTTCGTACAGATTGGCGGCGAAGACTGCGGATTTCAGGGCGCAGGCCGTCACTGTGGGGGCCAGGAACAGGCCCTGGTAGAAGTCCTTCAGGATGCCCAGGGACGCTCCCACCTCCTTGCCAAGCCCAGGGGAGGTGAGCCGGAACGCGGCGTTCTCCACGCATTGCTTTCTCCCGGCGATGTAGCCGCCGATGGGGGCCAGTCCGCCTCCCGGGTTCTTGATCAGGGAGCCCACCACCATGTCCGCCCCCACATCGCTGGGCTCCTGCGGCTCCACGAATTCTCCGTAGCAGTTGTCCACCATGCAGATGACGTCCGGCTTGATCTTCTTCACAAAGGCTATCAGCTCTCCTATCTGCTTTACGGAAAAAGTGGGCCTGGTCTGGTAGCCCTTGGAGCGCTGGATGGTCACCAGGCGGGTGCGGGGATTCATGGCTTCTACTATGGAATCGTAGTCGAAGCTGCCGTCCTCCTTGAGGTCCACCTGCCTGTAGCTTACGCCGTATTCCGCAAGGGAGCCTTTGGAGGGCCGGATGCCGATGACCTCCTCCAGGGTGTCGTAGGGCTTTCCCACCGGGGAGAGCAGCTCGTCCCCGGGGCGGAGGTTGCTCATCAGCGCCAGTGCCAGGGCGTGGGTGCCGCAGGTGATCTGAGGGCGCACCAGGGCGTCTTCCGTGTGGAAGATTTTCGCGTAGACCGCCTCCAAAGTATCCCTGCCCAGGTCGTTGTAGCCGTAGCCGGTAGTGCCCAGCAGGCAGGCCTCGCCGACCTGGCAGTCCTGCATGGCTTTGATCACTTTCAGTTGATTGTACTCCGCGATTTCGTCTATTTTCCGGAAACGCTCTGCCAGCCGCTCCAGGATGGCTTCCCCGTATTCCCAGGTTTCGCTGTCTATGCCCATTTGGGCGTACATGCTCTGTATTTCTGCCATTGCTTTTCAGACGCTGCCGAACGGCAGCCCTCCTTCTTTTTTCGCGTGTTCCGCGCTTTCCATATCTTTATGTCCTGGCAGGCCCTGGCACATCATTCCTGTGGCTCAACCCTATGCCCGGGTTCCTGTAGCAGGAATCTTTCTATCTCCAGCTCCTCCAGCTCCCGTTCCAGGGTCTTTCCCGTAGTGTCGAATAGATAGCCCTGATTCTCAGGCCTGTGCTCCAGTTCGTCTTTCAAAAACAGGGCCCGTTCCGTCATTTCCACGTCCCCCCGCCCGGCGATGCGCTGCCGGATGGCCTCCTCCCCGGCGGTCAGGACCACATAGTAAAGCTTTGCGCGATATCGCTCTGCCAGTCGGCGCATCAGCGGCAGCTCTTCCTCCACCACATAGTCCACGGCCACGTCCAGGCCGCGGGACAGCGCCCTGCCAGCCGTGTCCAGGATGCACTCCCAGTTGAATTTCAGAATTTCCTCCCAGGCCAGGACATCCGCAGGCTTGCCGCACTCAAAGAAGTCTCCTTTGTAGTCCGTCTCCACGAAGCCTGCATGGAAGTCGTCTCCATGGATGACATAGACCTGCCTGCGCCTGCCCTCGTTTACCAGCTTCTTTGCCCAGGCATTGGTCAGGGTAGACTTTCCGCAGCCGCAGGGGCCAGAAAAAAGGTAGATGGAGGGAGCCTCCGGTGCGGAAGCTGCGATTCCTTTTGTCCGCAGTTCTTGCAGCATATATTCCAGTATCCTCTCCTCGTCGCAGCCAAAGCTTTCCTTGTCCACCCATATGACCTCTTTTTCCCGGCGGAACCAGGTGAGCTGTCTTTTGGCAAAATGTCTGGTGTCCCGTTTGATGATTTCCACGGCTTCCTCCAGGGAAAGCTCTCCATCCAGGTAGGCCAGGATTTCCTTGTAGCCAAGTCCCTGCATGGAGATCATGCCCCTGTGGCAGCCCATCTCCCGCAGGCGCTCCACCTCGGCCACAAGGCCCCGGCGGAGCATTTCGTCCACCCTTATGCCTATATTCTCGTAAACCCGCTCCCGCCTGTCGTTGAGCACGAAATAGCAGGCATTGTAGGCGGGCTCCTTTTCACGCTCCCTCTCATTATGGCGCGATATGGGTTCCCCCGTCAAATGAAAAAATTCTAAAGCCCGGATGACGCGCTTTCTGTTATTTGGGTGTATGGCTTCCGCGGAGGCGGAATCCACCTCCCGGAGCATATCGTGGAGATACTGCGGCCCCTTCTCTTCCGCCAGTCTCTCCAGACGGATGCGGTATTCTCCGGAGTCTGATGGCGGTGATGACGGCCTCTCTGAGGCACAGTCTCCCTCCGATGGCATGCCGCCCGCACCAGAACATGTGTTCTTACCGTCTTCTGTGGGGCAGATTCCTGTAGGGCAGCTCCTCTCCTCGCCGGAGCCGAAGTCGATGTCCCGCAGCAGGGCCTGGACATAGAAGCCGGTGCCTCCGGTGACGATGGGGATGTGGCCCCGGGCGTAGATTCCGGGGAGGCACTGCTCGCATTTCTCCTTGAACACCGCCACGCTGAAGTCCTCCCAGGGATCCAGGATGTCTATCATGTGATGGGGGATGCCCTGCATCTCTTCCTCCGTGATTTTGGCGGAGCCGATGTCCATGTGGCGGTAGACCTGACAGGAGTCCGCGGAAATGATTTCACCTCCGATGGCCTTTGCCAGGGCGATGGACAGCTTGGTCTTCCCCACTGCCGTGGGGCCTGAGAGGATGACCATGGGAGGCTTGGCCGCATATGGCCCTCTTGCCTTTTCGCTCAATTTCTTTTCAATCAATTCAATATCCGCGAAATCCTTTTCCCTGCCAAGGTTCCTTTTCATCCGTATAAGTCCGTCCACGCACACAACGGGAATGCCGTCTATCGTTTCCACTGTGCCCTCAATCCAGTTCTCAAAAATCTCGATGTCTTCCGAATATAAGATTTTTCTGGTTCCGTCTTCACAGCGTGAAACCGCATGCCCCTGTTGTTCCAGCTCCTCTACCAGGCGCGCGCTGCCGCCCAAATCAATATCATGTGTCTGAGGACGAAATCCATGTAAAACCATGGCGCCGCCGGCGACTACCCAGTATTCTTTTTCGGAAAACGGGAGTTCCTTCAGTCTCTGCATCAAAGAACATTTATCAAACATATTCGGTGCCCTCTCGTGAAACGTTTGACTACAACTCTGCGTTCAAAACTTCCCTGTCAATTCACGATTCGCTTGAACTTCCGCTCCATCTCCGCCTTCGTCATGGTCACGATGGTAGGCCTGCCGTGGGGGCAGTTGTAGGGATTGTCCAGGGTCAGCAGTTCGTCGATCAGCGTCTCCGCCTCCGGTACGCTGATTTTATTATTCCCTTTCACAGCGGCTTTACAGGACATGGAGGCGATTTTTTCCTCGATGACGCGGATGCTGCCGAAACCGGTTCCGTCCAGAAGGCTGTCCAGCGCCTCCAGGAACATCTCCCGCTCGTCGCAGCCGTAGAGATCCACCGGGACGCTGCGCAGGGCGTACTCGCTTCCGCCGAAGGCCTCTATCTCGAAGCCCAGGGCCGCGAAGGTGTCCAGATGCTCCTTCAGCACAGCCTCCTCCTGGCCGGAGAGGCTGACGATCACAGGGGGCATCAGCCCCTGGGACAGCACGTTCTTTTCCCGGTATCGCTTCATGAGCCGCTCGTAATTGACTTTCTCATGGGCGGCATGCTGGTCTATCATCATGAGCTTGTCTTCAAATTCGATGAGCCAGTAGGTGTCGAAGACCTGTCCGATGATGCGGAAGCGGCTGCGGTTTTCCAAGGTGAGGATTTTTTCCTCGAAGAGGTTCATCTGCTCGCCGCTGTAGGTCTCCGGCTGATCCGCGGAAAGGTATCCGGGCAGCGGCGCGGCATTCCTCCCAGGCGAAGGCCGGAAAGGCTCGTCCGGCTGCGCTGCGGCGGAAGGGAAATCCGTAGACGCGGCATCCGTCAAAGCGCTGCCGGATAAGGGATTTTCTGCCGGATGCTCCTCTTCCACAGGTTCCTCCGGCAGTTCTGAGGTCTCCGTGAAGAAGAGCTCTTCCTCCTCCAGGGGAGCCGTATCTATGGACTCTGTTGCCGTCACGGCTCCCATTCCTGTCTCTTTTGTCTGCGAAAATTCAGCAGGTTCCGTTCCTCCTTCGGCCCCGGCCGCCGAGCTGCCTTTCACCCGCTCCCATACAGCTGTCCCTTATACACATCTGACGCTGC
>CAMQOJ010000398.1 GCA_947003375.1 uncultured Lachnospiraceae bacterium | reverse complement strand
GATCCTCATCTGTCTCGTGGGCTCGGAGATGTGTATAAGAGACAGGTATATGTCCCTGACGCCCATGGACGAAATCGAGGGCTTTCCGATCCGTCCCGGCCTCTTTGACGTGCACGGGGCCATGGCGCTCTCCGTGGGCGTGAATTTCACCGTCCACACCCATTACGGGACCTCCTGTACCCTGCTCCTCTTCCACCGGGACGCTTCCACCCCCTATGCAAGGCTGCCCTTTCCGGAGGCCTATAAGATCGGGGATGTGTATTCCATGATCGTCTTCGGGCTGGACATCGAGGATTTCGAGTATGCCTACCAGATAGACGGGCCCTATGAGCCGGAGAACGGGCTTCTGTTCAATCCCCATTCCGTGCTCCTGGATCCTTACGCCCGCTTCGTCACCGGCCAGCGGATCTGGGGCAACCGCAAGAGCGGCTGCTACCACGCCCGCGTCATTAAGGACGGTTTCGACTGGGGCGATGCGCCGCAGTCCACCCGCACCATGAGCGACCTGGTCATCTATGAGCTCCATGTGCGCGGCTTCACCTACCATCCCTCCTCCGGCGTCTCCTACCCGGGCACCTTCGCGGGCCTGATGGAGAAGATTCCCTACCTGAAGGAGCTGGGAATCAATGCGGTGGAGCTGATGCCCATCTTCGAATTCGACGAGGCCATCAACGCCAGGGAGGTGGACGGCAAGAAGCTCCTGGACTACTGGGGCTACAATACGGTGGGCTTCTTTGCCCCCAACACCAACTATATCTCCGATGAGGAAGCCAACAAGGACAATGAGCTGAAGGTGCTGATCAAGGCCCTCCACGACAACGGCATAGAAGTAATCCTGGACGTGGTGTTCAACCATACCGCGGAAGGCAATGAGAAGGGGCCCACCTTCTGCTTCAAGGGCTTCGACAACAAGGTTTACTATATGCTCACGCCGGGCGGCAATTACTATAATTTCAGCGGCTGCGGCAATACCCTGAACTGCAACAATCCCATCGTCCGCCAGTTGATCCTGGAATGTCTGCGCTACTGGACGGTGAGCTACCGCATCGATGGCTTCCGCTTCGACCTGGCCAGCATCCTGGGGCGGCATGAGGACGGTTCTCCCCTGAACAATCCGCCTCTGCTGGAGCTTCTGGCCACCGACCCTATCCTGAGGAACGTGAAGCTGATCGCGGAGGCCTGGGACGCAGGCGGGCTCTACCAGGTGGGGAAGTTCCCCGCCAGCAAGCGCTGGGCAGAGTGGAACGGACGCTACCGGGATTCCCTGCGGGCTTATCTGAAGGGGGATTACTGGCATTCCTGGGAGGCCTCCTGGAGCATCTCCGGCTCCGGCGACCTCTACGGCGGCTTCTATTCCGACAACAACAACAATTACGCAGGCTACAATTCCTGTGTGAACTTCCTGACCTGCCACGACGGCTTTACACTGTACGATCTGTATTCCTACAATGAGAAGCACAATGAGGGCAACGGCTGGAGCAACACAGACGGCTCCAATGACAACCGCAGCTGGAACTGCGGCATCGAGGGCGATACCGACGATCCGGACGTCCTGCGCCTACGCTTCCGCATGATCCGCAATGCCTGCGCCGTGCTGATGTGCAGCCGGGGCACGCCCATGTTCCTGGCCGGGGACGAATTCGGCAATACCCAGTACGGCAACAACAACGCCTACTGCCAGGACAATGAAATCTCCTGGCTGGACTGGAGCCTGCTGGACAGGAACCGGGAGCTGTTCGAATTCTTCAAGTTCATGATCGCCTACAGGCACAAGCATCCTGTGATCCGGAAGATGCTTCCCGATGCGGTCTGCGGCATGGAGCCTCTCCTGACCCACAATGTCAACGCGGAGGAGGTGTTCATCCCGGGCGATGCCAGGACGCTGGCCGTGAGCTTCGCAGGCTACGATAAAGCGACGGGGGCGGACGACCTGGTATATGTGGCAGTGAACCCTCACTGGGAGGACGTGCGGATCACATTGCCCTCCCTGACCCCCAGCCAGGCCTGGTATCTGAGCGTGAACACCTATGGGGACGAACGGAACCGCTACTGCTACCCGGAAGGGCAGGAGGTGCGCATCGAACATGAGTTCATCATGCGGCCCCGCTCGGTGGCAGTGTTCACCGGAAGAGACATATAAGAGCTTTCCCCCGGAGCCCGATTCCCTCCGGGGGTTTTCCATGGAAAAATAAAATTTCCATAACCAGTATTGATTTTCGGATTTCTGTGCTATACTGTAAGGCAGAGCCTTTGTATACACAGGCTGTCTGCGGGCGGCAGGACATGCTCAGGTAAGGTCACGAAAGCCCACGAGAGGAACTTTCATGAGTGCACTTTCAAATGAAAGTTTCTCTCATATGGTGTGCGCTAAAGGGACTTTACCCCTTTAGTGCTGTCGCGCAGCGACGTATACTGCAGACCGCCAGGATTTACAGTGGTGTCCCTGGGAAAGTGCCTGGCTGGCGGTCTGCAGTCGGGTTGCACTGTAAAGTTAACGGGTGCGCAACATAAATTAGGAGGACATATATGCTTGAATTACGCAATCTCAGTTTCCAGGTATCGGATGATGCCAGTGAACACATAGAAATGGAAGAAGGACATTCCAGGGAAGAAGAGCATTCCAGGGAGATCATCCGGGATATCAGCCTGACTTTTGAAGACCATGCCTTCATCGCCATCACAGGCCCCAACGGCGGCGGCAAGTCCACGCTGGCCAAGCTGATCATGGGCATCGAACAGCCCACCTCAGGCCAGATCATATACAACGGTACGGACATCACCCGGATGGACATCACGCAGCGGGCAAAGCTGGGCATCAGCTTCGCTTTCCAGCAGCCGGTGCGCTTCAAGGGCATCAAGGTGCGGGACCTGATCCAACTGGCCGCAAGGCATTCCATGGAAGAAGAGCATTCCAGGGAAGAAGAGCATTCCAGGGTGAAATTCCCCGACATCTGCGACTATCTGTCCAAGGTGGGCCTGTGCGCCAGGGATTATGTGAACCGGGACATCGATGCCAGCCTCTCCGGCGGCGAGCTCAAGCGCATCGAAATCGCCACCATCATCGCCCGCAACACGCCCCTGTCGGTATTCGACGAGCCGGAGGCGGGCATAGACCTCTGGAGCTTCAACAACCTGATACAGGTCTTCGAGGAGATGCACCGGGAGAGCGATAATTCCCTGATCATCATCTCCCACCAGGAGCGCATCCTGAACATTGCAGACGAAATCGTAGTGCTGGCAGAAGGCACCGTACAGGCAAGAGGACGGCGTGGCGACATCCTGCCGGAGCTTTTAAAGGGTACGGAAGGGTGCAAGTTCTACCAGAGACAATCTGCCGCCGGGCAGTGACGCATATGAAATCCAATCATCCCGGCCCGCACCAGGGGCCATGAAAAGAAACGAGGACATTCTATGGATCAGATACAGAAAAACCTGTTGGAACAGGTGGCCGGGCTCCACGAGATGCCCGCCGGAGCCTACAACATCCGGGCCAACGGCGCAAGCGTAGAGCGCTCCACCACCGCCCATATCGACATTGTCACCAAGGAAGACAGGCAGGGCATCGACATCATCATCAAGCCCGGCACGAAGAAGGAGAGCGTCCACATTCCTGTAGTCTTAAGCCAGAGCGGATTGACGGAGATGGTCTACAACGACTTCTATGTGGGGGACGACTGCGACGTGACCATCGTGGCCGGATGCGGCATCCACAACAGCGGCGACAGCGACAGCCGCCATGACGGGCTCCACAGCTTTTACATAGGAAAGAACTCCCATGTAAAATACGTGGAGAAGCACTATGGCAGCGGCGACGGCACAGGCGGACGCATCATGAATCCCGAGACCAAGGTGGAGGTGGGCGAGAACAGCTTCATGGAGATGGAGACTGTCCAGATCAAGGGCGTGGACTCCACGAAACGCCTCACCAGCGCCAGGCTGGCGGACGGGGCGCGGATCGTGGTGACGGAGAAGCTCATGACTCACGGCAGCCAGTTCGCCGAGACCTCCTTCCAGATAGACTTAGACGGGGCGGACTCCAGCGCCAACATCATCTCCCGCTCCGTGGCCAGGGACGATTCCCGCCAGGTCTTCTACTCCAAGATCAACGGCAACAACCGCTGCAAGGGCCACTCCGAATGCGACGGCATCATCATGGACAGGGCCCACATCAGCGCCGTGCCGGAGATCACTGCGGACCATCTGGACGCAGAGCTGATCCATGAGGCCGCCATCGGCAAGATAGCCGGAGACCAGATCACGAAGCTGATGACCCTGGGGCTCACGGAGGCCGAGGCCGAGGCCCAGATTGTGAACGGATTCCTGAAATAACGCGCGGGGCCCCGCATCCGGTTCCTCTTTTGATTCCGGCACCAGCAAAATAGCATAAACGGAAAGCCTCCGGGAAATGATAGTAGCAGCGAAACTTCTATATCAGATTCCCGGAGGATTTTTTATGCAGAATATGACATCTAACACGACAACCCATACCC
>CAMQOJ010000397.1 GCA_947003375.1 uncultured Lachnospiraceae bacterium | reverse complement strand
CAGCATGCGCCTGCGCTCCCCCAGGGTCTCCTCGTACATCCGCTCCGCCCTGGTGAGCACCAGCCGGTTCTCCTCATAGTCCCGGGGCTGGATCTTCAGATAGGCCAGCTCTTCCATGCGCTTTTTGATTTCTTCCTCGGTCATCTCGTTTTCCTGCCCCTTGATGACCATCTTCCGGCTCTCTCCCGTGGACACCACCGCGACCTCCACCTCCAGCAGGGAGTTGATGTCATATGTATAGGTCACGTCCACAGCCTCTCTTCCCTTGGGTCCCTTGGGGATATCGATCTCCAGCTCCCCCAGGAACAGATTGTTCCTGGCAAAGCGGCTCTCCCCCTGCAGCACCCGGACGCGCACCTTGCTCTGGTTGTCCCGGGCGGTGTAGAGCCGCTCCGTGTGGCTGGCGGGGATGACGGTGTTGCGCTCGATGATGGGACAGAACCTGCCGTCCTCATACTTCCCCTCATCGTACTCCACCACCACCTCGGTGCCCAGAGTAAAGGAACAGACATCCGTCAGGATGACCTCCTTCACTTCCTCCCTGCGCTCCTTCATGGCCGCCTGCACCGCCGCCCCCAGTGCCACCGTCTCGTCCGGGTTCATTCTGGTATCCGGGAACTTGCGGAACAGCCGTATCAGGAAATCCCGCACGATGTTCAGCCTGGTGGCCCCGCCAATCAGCAGCACCTCGTCGATGTCCGAAAGCTTCAGACCCGCGTCCGCCAGGCTCTTCTTCACCGGCTCCCGAATCTTCATCAGAAGCTCCTCACAGGCCTCTTCGTACTCCTTATATGTAATCTTCCGCTCCAGGCTTTCTTCCTTATATAAAAAGCCCATGGAGACTACATCATTGTCGTTAATGGCGCATTTCGCCTTCTCCGCCTCCCGGAACAGGCGCACCTGCTCCTTCTCGGAGAGGCTCTGCATCTGCAGCTTCGCTTTCTGCAGGAAAAGCTTCGCCATCGCCTCCGTAAAGTCCTCGCCGCCCAGATAATTGTCCCCGGCCACGGCCCGGACTTCCAGAATGTTGTGGTACAGCTCCAGAATGGACACGTCGAAGGTGCCGCCCCCTAAGTCGAGCACCAGGAAGCGGGTGTCCTTGGTCTTGTCATACAGGCCGTATGCCACCGCCGCTGCCGTAGGCTCCGAAATCATCCGCTCCACCTTCAGGCCCGCCAGCTCCCCGGCGCGCTTGGTGGCTTTCCGCCTTTTGTCGTCAAAATAAGCCGGCACGCTGATGACCGCCTCGGTGACCTCCTCCCCCAGGAAGCTCTCCGCGTCCTCCTTCAGCGCGCGCAGCACCAGGCTGGACAGCTCCTCCGGCCTGAAATGCTTCCCGCTCAATACGTAATCCCGCTCCGTGCCCATGCTGCGCTTGAAGGTCTCGGCCACGGTGTCCGGGTAGAGGCTCATGCGCTCCCTGGCCGTCTCCCCCACATATACATTCCCCTCATCGTCCACACTGACCACCGAGGGCGTGAGATTCTTCCCCAGCCTGTTGGGAATGATCTTCGGCCCTTCTTCCGTGAAATATGCTATCAGGCTGTTCGTCGTACCTAAGTCGATTCCTACTATCATGCTTACCTCCATGACGCCGCTGTAAGGTATATCCATTCAGAGGAAAGCGCCTCCCCTCCTCAGGATATATGCCCATTGAATACCAGTATAGCACAGTTGCCGGACTTATTCACGTTAAAAATCCGGATTGGAAAAAATTTATACTTTCCCGGCTGTTTTGCAGTCTTCTCCAGGGAGCGCTGCGAATTCAGGAAATCCCGTCTTCCGAGAGATATCAGTTCTCCTGCTCCGCGTACTTTGCCAGCTCATATACCCTCGCCTTGGTCAATTCTGCCGCTTTCATAGCCTCGTCCAGCGGCTGCGCGCTTCCGCCCTCATTCTCCTGTCCGGCGGCCTGCACTTCCGCGTCCCTGGACGCGATCCATTCCATTTCCTCCTCCCGCAGGGCCTCCATATCCGCCGTATCCAAATCTGCTTCCAGCAGCTTCCACACGGCGTTCAGAGTGTCATCCCACAACTGGTACATCTCCGCGGCAGACTCGTTCATCTCCGCCTGCGTAACGGCTTCCTCCTGCATCTTCTCCACTTCCTTTTCCCGCTCCTCGGCATAGGAAATCTCCATGGCGATCCTCTCGGAAAGGCTCTGCTCCACATAGACGCTGCTGGAGAAGCCCAGCTCCCCGTCCGCGTTGTATAGCCCATAGAAGCTCAGCTCCTCTTCCCGGACAGCCTCCAGGTCATAATATCCCACCCACTCCCGAAAGGCCTGGGGCAGATCGGCCAGCTTGGATCCCGGAAGATACAGATAGAACTCCTCCCCGTCCAGCCCATAGGCACCGGAATAAATATAGCGGACCCCATCGACAATCTCCTCTATCTCCGGCTCATGCTTAAAAGAGATGGTTGACAGATTCATTTTGTACGTGAAGTCGTCCACTTTCTCCAACTGGTCGAAAGTCCCAGAAAACTCACAATAATATAAGGTGCCGTACGGATAGCCATCCCCCGTAACCCCCATGTCCGCATCCTGATACAGCCCCTCGAAGGAGCCGTCGCTCCGGATGCGAAGCTCCGTGAACCAGGCTCCCGCACCGCTGCTGAAATAGAATACCCTGTCGGAAAGATCCTCGAAGCGGAATCCTGTCTCCGCGCCGTCCGGGCCGCTCCCAGGATGAGCAGTCTCCAGTCCCTCCGGCTGCTGTCCTCCTTCCTGGGGATTCTCCCCGGAAGCCTCTCCGCCGGACGGATCCTCCGAAGCAAAATCCACAGACGGCCCCTCCCCGGACTGCCCTTCTCCAGCCTCGTCTTCCGAAAGCTTCACTGCTGTCGGCACCTGCGTGGATCCCTCATTTGTCTTTCCGCAGCCTCCGGAAAGAAGCAGCACCATAACCGCCAACGGCAACATCATTTTCTTTTTCATAATCATACCTCCTAGTCCACTCTGAAAACGAACCAGCACTTCCCTCAGCCGCGGGCGCCGGTCATGCGTCCTCCTGACAAATCCCATATCCTGAGGGCACAAGCCGCATGGCTGAACAGTGCCGGCATCCTCCTGAGAAAATCTATACTTTCCCGCATATCTGCTCCGACTGCCGGTACTCCGACACGGTCTTCCCGGCTACCTTACATGCTTTCTCCAGGGAGCACTGCAGCTCCTTCATGATATTTTCTATGATTTCGATTATCTGACCGGCGCTGCCCTCGACCTTTCCCTCGGCCTTTCCACGGGCCTCTCCTTCGGCGATTCCCTCGGCCTTTCCCGCCATCCTGCTATCCTCCACCATCTCCCTGATTGCCTGGCACATGTCGTATTCTCCTTTCTCTGTCCTATATCTGTTACTGTTTCGGGCAAATCCCTTTATCCCCATCAACACTCCCAGTGTCCGGGCAGTCTCTTCGTCCATATTCTGATAGGCCGACTCTCTGTCCAGGAGCTCTTTCAGCCGCTCCTTGTCCCTGCGGCAGAACAGGATGGCGAACAGCTCCCGCAGCGATGTCCGGAAACCGGAGCAGTCCGCAAGCTCATTGGCACATACGAGGCGCATGGGATAATCCGCAAAGCAGTCCCTCCATGCCTCTTCGTCCCTGCGTCCCTGCGAATCCTCCCCAAAATCCATCATGTCCTTCAGGCTCCTGGGGCCGTCCCAGTCCTCCGCCCCATGGTACAGGCACAATGTGTAGACCGGCGCGAAGCGCTCCTCTTTCCGCACTTCGCTCAGCCGCTCCCCATCCTTCGCATAGACCCTCTTCCCCTCTCTGGCCAGTTCCCGGTTCGCCCTCTGGGCCCCCCGTATCTGCTTCCCATATTCCCGGCAGTCGTAATCCATGATGCGCCAGGGCATGATGTAGTTCACATCGCTCTGGCTCTCCACCGCCAGAATCTTCAATTCCTTGCCGGACTTCAGCCGCCTCTTGATGTCGCGCGTCCGCTGATCCCCTTTCTCTCCCGGCTTCCCATGATATACTTCCGATGCCTCCGCCAGCTCTTCCGCGTCCACCACCTGCTGTCCCTTGAAATATAGCTGGTTGAACAGATCGGCGAATCGTTTGTCGTCCTCCAGATAGGACAGCATCGCATTGTTCTCCGCTCCCATGAATCCTCCTTTTCGGGGCCGGGACCGCGGAATCTGGCTCCCCATCCCTGCCGCATTTTTCATTCCTTTCATGTCTACAGTTGCGCTTTTTCCAGTGAAAAACGGCAGAAATGCCATTTGACATCAGAAAGAAACAGAGTTTAGATAAATTGCTTTAATGATAGGATAATACATGTGTGGGGGATTGTCAATGGTTTTTTTGTCAGCGTCATCATCCCCCCAATACTATCATCATGCATAATAAGACAAGACGCCATGGAACTATCTATCACTTCCTTATAATAAAAGCACAATTATTTTTGGCTGGGCGGTGTATCCAGCATCTCAGGTACTCTTGCGAGTGCGTCGGGAACCATTTCCGACCTCAAAAATAATCATGC
>CAMQOJ010000396.1 GCA_947003375.1 uncultured Lachnospiraceae bacterium | reverse complement strand
GGGCTGTCGGCGAAGCGGCGGGGAGGCGCCTGTCCCGGGGCTGCCGGGGGAGCAGGTCATCCTCCATGAACTGCTGCATAAGAGGCACCGGGACGTGCTGGTCAATATCCTGGTACACGGGGTGCGGGTAGTGAACTGGTTCAATCCCCTGGTCTGGCTCCTGACTGCGGGGGTGCTGAACGACAGTGAGGCCCTGTGCGACCAGAGGGTGCTGGAGCATTGCGGCGAAGAGACGGCCAGGGACTACGGCGAACTGCTGATCGGCATGGGGACAGGGCGCAATCCCGTCAGGATAGGCACCTCCAACATGGCGGGCTCTTACCGGGACATGAAGATCCGCATCCGCCGGATCCGTGACTTTAAGCGGGTGCCCGGGAAAATCGGCGTGGTGACCCTTTGCATCACTTTGATGCTGGCAGTGTGCGCGATCGGCAGCGCCGCGGAGGAGGGGCAGGGCTTCCCGGTTCCCGCAATCGGCTCGGAGAAAGACCTGGAGAGGGCCCTGCTGTACGCCAGGTGCTATCATGCGCATACGCCGGAAGAGGCGGTCTATCTCTTCCTCCGCTCCTGTCGGGAGTGCAGCCCCGTATACCGCATGGCAGTGATGCCTGAGGATGAAATTCCCCGCTATCAGGAATACGCGTGGGCATGGTTTTCGGGGCAGGACACAGAGGGCTATCCGGCCTATTTTCCCCGGGAGACGGGAATCGCCTGGAAGTACAGGGTATATAATCTGGCCTGTGACAAAGAGAGAGGGAGCGCCAGGGTATGCGCAGCGTCCCGGGAGCGGGAGGGCCGGACCTGCCGGGAGTGGAGGCTGGAGCTGGCTTATGAGAATGGCTGGAAGGTCTGGCTGGCGGAAGAGGCAGCGGCGGGGGAGGGGGAGTATGTCCCGGAACCGATGCTGGGCGGAAGCGGGCAGATTGGGGATTTCCGGATAGAGGTCTGCGGATACAATGAGGGATACTTCAACGGACTGGACACAGAGGGCGCGGGCTTTTTCCGGTATGAGGACGGCCGGGCGGCAGAGGAGGGCTTTCCGCAGTATTTCTCCACAGAATACAAATGGAGGCGGGTGGAGGTCTCTTACTTGGGGGAGGAATCCCTGGAGGGGCGCACGGTGAAAATCCTGACCTGGGATCCTGCGCAGAACGGGGAGGGCAGCGCATCATGGAGCCTTTTTGGACAGGACAGCCAGGGCAACGGCAGCAGTGTGTTTGACGGCGGGGAGCTGACGAGGGGAGCACCCAGGGAGATATACGGGGGCGGCAGCGGCTACAGCCAGCCGGGCTACTGCTGGAAGAAGGGGGACAGGATCGGCGCCTGTGTGCAGATCTATATAGACGGGGAGCTGGCAGAGGAGGGGGAAGTGTGGAGCGGAGAGCTTTGAATTGTCTGAAATGGGGTATCTTGTTCCTGTTCCTGAATGTCCATATCGGCAGGCTGAATCTGCTGCCGGATTTCGTGGGGGCGCTCCTTCTCCATGCCTCCATCCAAATGCAGGCGGAGAGGACGCAGGCCCAGGAGAGGTTAAAGCCCCTGCTGCTCCTGCTGGCGGCGGACAGCTTCCTGCACTGGGCGTGGCAGTTCGAGAACGGGCTGGAGGCTCTGTTGATGCTGGCGATCTATCTGTATGTGCTCTATGTGTACCTGGGGGAGGTGGCGGGCAGGATCCGCCCGGAGCAGCCGGAGAGGGCCGGACAACTGGAAGGGATCCGGATATCGGCGGTGCTGCTCCAGATGGCAGTCTATCTGCTGTCGCCCTATGGGGTTCAGGGGCTGAATGCGTTGCTGACTGTCAGTACGCTGGGCGTGTGCGCGGCGCTGCTGGTGACAGTCTGCAGGATCCGGCCCCTGGACCGGGAGGGCTGAGGGCAGGGGAGCCTAATCCGGCGCGTAGAGCTGTTCCAGTTTTTTGAGATATCTGTAGCGTTCCCTCGACTGGGCCTGGGCCTTTTGGAAGAGCGCTTTGGCCTGTTCGGGATCGTAGCGGCGCAGGGCGTCATAACGAATCTCCCCGTTCAGGAATTCCTCGTAATCGAGGGAGGGCTCGCCGCTGTCCAGCGTGAAAGGATTCCTGCCCTGCTCCCGCAGCCCGGGGTTGAACCGGAACAGGTGGAAATATCCGGCGTCCACGGCCTTTTTCGCCTCATGGGGCGTGGAGCCTAAGCCCGCCCGGATGCCGTGGGAGATGCAGGTGGCGTAGGCGACGATCAGGGAGGGGCCCGGGTAGGCCGCCGCCTCCGTGAAGGCCCGGAGAGTCTGGCCAAAGTCGGCTCCCAGGGCAATCTGGGCCACATACACGTTGCCGTAGGTCATGGCCATGGAGGCCAGGTCCTTCTTGCGGGTCTGCTTGCCGCCGGTGATGAATTTGGCGGTGGAGCCGGTGGGGGTTGCCTTGGAGGCCTGTCCGCCGGTGTTGGAGTAGACTTCCGTGTCCAGCACCAGGATATTGATGTTCCTGCCGCTGGCAAGGACATGGTCCAGGCCGCCGAAGCCGATGTCATAGGCCCAGCCATCGCCGCCGATGACCCACTGGATGGTGCCGGATTCGGTCGTGGAGGCGGTTGCCGTGGCCGTGCCTGCCTTGGCGGGGGCTGTGGAGGCGATTGCCGTGGCCGTGTCTGCCTTGGCGGGGGCTGTGGAGGCGGTTGCCGTGGCCGCGGTTGCCTTGGCGGGACCTGCGGCGCTGCCGTCCTGGCTGCCACGGGGAGCAGAGCGCTTGGCCAGCACTTCCTGTGCCATCAGCATGCCGTAGCCGAACTCCGCCGCGTCCTCGAAGAGGGAGTTGGACCAGGCGGGGCCCCGTCCCTCCCCGTCAACGGCATAGGCGCAGGAGGGCGCGGAATTGCCCCAGATGGAGCTGCAGCCCGTGGCGTTGGCGATATACATCCGGGGGCCGAAGAGCTGGGTCAGCAGCTTTACATAGGCGGTCTCCCCGCAGCCTGCGCAGGCCCCGGAGAATTCCATCAGGGGGCGCCTGAACTGGCTGCCCTTCAGGGTGCCGGGGGCAAATTTCTCCAGAGCCTCCGGGCAGGGCAGCAGGGGCTTGCAGTAGTCGAAGGCCCGCTGGCAGAGGGAGGAATCCTGCTCGGAGAGCCGGGTCACAGGTACCATTTCCAGAGCCTTTGCGGGCTCTTGGTCCGGGCTCTTGCGCTTCCCGGGGCAGACGGCGGCGCAGGTGCCGCAGCCGGTACAGTCTGCCGGGGAGATGGTGATGGCGAAGGAATGCCCGTCCAGGCCTGTCATGGGGAGGGTCTTCATGCCCTCCGGCCCGTGGGCCAGGGCCTGGCCGTCCAGGGCCGCAGGGCGGATGACCGCGTGGGGGCAGACGAAGGAGCAGCGGGTACACTGGATGCAGTTCTCCGGCTTCCACACGGGAATCTCCGTGGCCACGGCCCTTCTCTCATGGGCGCTGCTCCCGGGAGGCGTATAGCCGTCCGCGTAGGGGAGGAATGCGGATACGGGCAGCTCGTTCCCGCGCTGGTCGGTGACGGGCTGCTGGATGGTCCTGACGAAATCCATCATCTCCGGCCGGTCGGAGAGCGGGGCATTGTCAAGGGCGGCCTGGGCAGGGGCCGGAGAGGGTGCGCCTTTCTGGGGCCTGTCCTTGGCTGAATCGGAAGAGACATCCATTTTGGAGACGATGTTGTCTTCGATAGCTTTCCAGCGATCCGGCACGTCGATCATGCGGACTTCCGCAAATCCCCGATGGATTGCCTGCCTGTTCATCTCCAGGATTTTCCCGCCGCTTTTCCCATAGCTTTTCTCCGCGGCCTGGAACATCCATTTCTTTGCGTCCTCCGCGGGCAGGAGGCCGGATACGGCGAAAAAGGCGGCCTGGAGGATGGTGCTGATTTTATTGTTCAGGCCGATCTCCTTGCCGATGCCAAGGGCGTCTATGACATAGAGCCGGATGTGGTGGGCCGCTATATAGGCCTTCATGGCGTCGGGCAGATATGCTTCCAGCTCCGCTGTCAGGGCAGTGTCCGGTCGGTCGGACGAACCTGTCCCTGCGAGGGCGGGGGATTTGCCGGAGGCATTGGTTCCGGAGGCATCGGCCGCGCAGCCGGAGGGTAGGCTTCCGGCGGGGAGGGGTGACGCGTCCGGTTCTGCGGGCCGCTGCCGGAAACGGAAGTTCAGCAGGAAGGAGCCGCCGTCCTTCAGCTCCTGCACCATGTCATATTTGTGGAGATACACGGGGTTGTGGCAGGCCACGAAGTGGGCCCTGTGCACCAGGTAGGCGCTGCGGATGGGGCTTTTCCCGAAGCGCAGATGGGAGATAGTCAGGCCTCTGGACTTTTTGGAATCATACTCAAAATACCCCTGGGCGGTCATGTCCGTGTGGTTGCCGATGATCTTGATGGCATTCTTGGTGGCGCTGACCGTGCCGTCCCCGCCCAGGCCCCAGAACTTGCAGGAGACGATGTCTTCCGGCGCAGTGGAATGGATGGAGGGCATATCCAGGGACAGATGGGTGACATCGTCCGTGA